>JAICGQ010000009.1 GCA_025923035.1 Pyrinomonadaceae bacterium
ATTCCAAAAAGTCGCCCGTTTCCGCTATCGTTACCTTAGCCTCCAGCGAGCTGCCAATCTCCTTCGCGACTCTCGCTTCTTCGAGCTTGCGTAAAACTACGTCTCGAATTCCAAACAATCGATCCCACGTGGCCAACAGTTCATCATGACTCTGCTGACCCGCAACCGGAAACTCGGCGATGTGGACCGATGGCACCTCTCGCGCCGGTAAGTTTTCCCAGATCTCGTCTGCGGTGAAAACCAGGATCGGCGCCAGCGTGCGCGCCAGCGCATCGGCGATTCGCAAGAGCGCCGTCTGCGCGGAACGTCGCGCCTTGTTTCGCGGCGCAAACGTGTAAAGCCGGTCCTTGATGATGTCGAAATAACGCGCCGACAGCGTGACGGTCGAGAAGTTGTACAAAGCGCGATAGACGTTGTGAAACTCATACGCTTCATACGCCTTCGCGGCTTCCGCCAGCACGCGGTCCAACTCCGCCAGCGCCCAGCGATCGATCTCTTCCATCTCTTCTTCCGGCACGGTGTCGCGCGCCGGATCGAATTCGTGAAGATTGCCAAGCGCGAACCGCGCCGTGTTGCGCAACTTGCGATATGCATCGGTAACGCGTTGCAGGATCTCGTCAGACGCGCGCATGTCGTCGAAATAGTTTGACGAGGCGCACCACAGCCGGATCGTTTCCGCGCCCGACTGCTTGATTACCGTGTCAGGCTCGACGGCGTTGCCGGCAGACTTGTGCATCGCGCGGCCCTGTCCATCGAGCGTCCAGCCGTGCGTGATCACCGTCCGGTACGGCGCGCGATCGTGCGCAGCGATGCCGACCATCAACGACGAGTTGAACCAACCGCGAAATTGATCGCCGCCCTCGATGTAAACATCGGCGGGCCAGCGCAGTTCAGCGCGACTCTCCAGCACGGCGATCGACGAAACACCGCTGTCGAACCAGACGTCGAGAATGTCAGTCTCTTTGGTCCACTCCGTGGCGCCGCAACCTTTGCAGACGTAACCCGGCGGCAACAGTTCGCTTGCTTCGTGTGTGTACCAGGCGTCGCCCGATTCACGTTCGAAAATGTCGGCAACGTGATTGATCACTGCCGGATCCGCAACGGCCTGCGTGCACTTCGCGCAATAAAAAACCGGAATCGAAACACCCCAAACACGCTGTCGCGAGACGCACCAATCGGGCCGCCCCTTGAACATGTTGCTCATGCGATCGACGCCCCACGCCGGAATCCAGTTGACGCGCTTGATCTCCGCGAGCGCCGCGTCGCGAAGAGGCGGCGCGGCGTCTGTTTCGTTGTTGGTGAAGTTGGTCCGATCGCGTCCGTCCTCGTCTTTTTCAACGAGGTCGGCGTGCGTTTGGTCCATGGCGATGAACCACTGCGGCGTCGCACGGAAGATCACGGGATTCTTGCAGCGCCAGCAGTGCGGGTAACGATGGTCGTACTTTTCGCTGAAGAGCAGCACGCCTCGGTCGCGCATGAACTCAACGATCTGATCGTTCGCTTCAAAAACGCGCAGGCCGGCGAAATGCGTGACGTCAGGCGTGAATCGTCCCGCGTTATCGACCGGACAATAGATGTCGAGACCGTAACGTTTGCCGATCACGAAGTCGTCGTGACCGTGTCCGGGCGCGGTGTGTACGCAACCTGTTCCGGCTTTGCTGGCAGATGATTTCTTTTGCGCTTCGCTGACGTCGAGTTCGGTTTCCGCGTCGGCTTCACCACCCATCGTGACGTGTTCGCCGACCATCAGCAGCGACGGACGATTGATCCACGGATGTCCGGCTTCGAGTCGATCCAGCGCAGTTCCCGTAAAGCGCGCCAGAATGTTCGGCGCCGGCGCGAGTCCGCATTTCGCCACGACTGCTTCCACCAGTTCGCTCGCAACGATGTAAACCTCATCGCCGGATTCAAATGCCGAATACTCAAAATCCGGATGCACCGCGATGCCGAGATTGGCCGGCAGCGTCCACGGTGTGGTGGTCCAGATCAGCACGAACACTTGGCGTCCGGCCAACGCCGGATCGATCATCGCCGGATCGCTCCGCAGCGGAAACTTCACGTAAACCGACGGGCTCGTATGCTGGTGATACTCGACTTCCGCCTCCGCGAGCGCCGTTTGGTCCTTGATACACCAGTAAACAGGACGCGCGCCCTTGTAGACGTAACCACGTTCGACGAAACGCGCGAACATGCGCGCCGTCTCGGCTTCGTAGTGGTTCGACATCGTAAGGTACGGGTCGTCCCACTCGCCCAAAATGCCGAGCCGTTTAAAATCGCGCGTCTGGCTCTTCAGTGCGTTCTCGGCGTGCTCGCGGCAGATGCGCCGGAAGGTCTCGACGCTCAAATCGCTCTTCTTTTTACCCTTCTTCTCGAGTGCTCTTTCCACGTGTTGCTCGATCGGCAGACCGTGGCAGTCGTAACCGGGAACGTACGGCGTGTCGAAGCCCATCATCGTGCGTGATTTCACGATGAAGTCTTTCAAAATCTTGTTCATCGCGGTGCCGAGGTGGATGTCGGCGTTAGCGTACGGCGGACCGTCGTGCATGATGAACTTTTCGCGGCCGGCGCGTGACTGTTGAATCAGGCGATAGAGGTCAAGTTCATACCATTTTTGCAGGCGCGCGGGTTCGGCCTGCGCGAGATTCGCCTTTTGCGAGAAGTTCGTCTTCGGCAGATTGACTGTCTTCTTGAGATCGAGTGGGGTTTCTGTGGACATAAGTTTGAATCCGCAATAGTAACAAATCAAAACAAAGAACCCGAACCATCAACGATGCGATGGTTCGGGTCCGGCAATTCCGCCTTGGGATTAGCTCAACCTATAAACATCTCATCCTCAGCGTAAGTTTGATTTATGGGCTTCGGCACGGGCGCAACGAGCACTTCGAGGCCGCGGCGGAAGCCCGCCATAATCGCGGCCAGCTCACGCGCCGGCTCGATCACCTTCGATTGAATGAAATCGGTCGTTAGTGCCACCTGTTTGTGCGTGCGATCGATCGTGCGTCCGACCAGTTCGACTTTGTCGCGCGCTTCGACGGCGGTATCGCTCACGAGCTCCTTCAGTTCGCTGACTTCGCTCTTGATGATCGCCAGCGATTCCGAAAAGTGCATGGTTGCCGTTGAAAGGTGACCGGACACGGCGGTGAACTGCTCCGCAATCAGTTTGCCTTGAACGGCGATCTGCTTGCCTTGCTCGCTCATCAAGGAGACGCGTTCGATCAGCGGCTCGAGCTTGTTTTCCATCCGGTTAACCGACTTCACAGCACGGTTAACGAACACCGCGATCGCCACCATGGCGATCGCGATGACGAGAAACGAAGCAGCAATAATCACCATCACCCAGAACATCGGGTCGTTGGTGTTCATCTGCAGGAGTGCGATGCTTTTCATTGCCGATTGTCGATTGCCAGTTGCCGATTTAGAACCTGAAGTTTGATGCCGGTTGCCACTCTGAATAGCTAATAGCTCAACGAACCTTGTTAGTGTTTGCCGAACGCAATCGGCAATTCGCAATCGGCAATTGGCAATGCCCTAGTTGGTCTTGTCGCCGAAGTTTGGAGCTTCGATTCGGCCTGACATTTCAGTTTTTCGTTTTTCTTCCTGGTACGCCTTTTTGCCCGCGTCGATTGCCGCGGCAACCGTGCCGCCCTGGCGAGCCGCAGCTTCGCGTGCGGATTGGGCCACGTCACCGATCCTGCCCGCAGCTTGCGTGTAAATTTCACCAGCGCGCTCGCGCGTGGCTTCGTAGTACTCACCGGCGCGGTCGCTCAAATGCTGGGCGGCTTCGCGCGAACGGTCGATGCCTTTGCGCGTCGCGTCAGCGATGTCGCCACGCAGCTCCTGGCCGGACTTAGGCGCAAACAGCAGCGCCAGAATCGCGCCGATGCCACCGCCAATCAGCAAGTAAGTTAGTCGAGTGGAGATGCTGTCGCCGCTATCTCTCCGATAATCGTCGTATCCCATCTTGTGGGGTCCTTTCTGTAAATGATTTCAGTTTTGGACTATAGCAAATCCGTGTTCCGGATGCCTAATCTTTTGGACCGCCGTTGTACTGTTCGAGCTTCCGGTACAGTGTCTTACGGCCGATACCGAGCGCCCGCGCGGCGTGCGACTTGTCACCATCGGTGTAATCGAGCGTAGCCTCGATGGCCTGGCGCTCGATCTCTTCCATCGACGAGGGAACGGTGATTTGAAACGTGGTGGTACGGCCTTCGCTCGCGGCTTTAGCGCGTTCGACTTTTATTCGATCGCGTTCCTGGAGCGCGATCTTGCTGATCGAGTCCGGAAGGTCTTCGAGCTCGATCTGGCGTCCGGATGCGATGATCACAGCGCGCTCGATCGCGTTTTCCAGTTCGCGCACATTGCCCGCCCACTCGTAGGTGATCAGCGCCTGCAACGCGTCTTTGGAAATGCCGGAAATGAAGCGGCCGGTTTTCTGTTTGTAATGCTCGAGGAAGTGGATTACGAGCGGATGGATGTCCTGCGGTCGCTCGCGCAGCGGCGGCAACCTGATCGGAAACACCGACAAACGGTAGAACAGGTCCTGGCGGAACGTGCCCAGCTCCACGGCACGTTTCAGATCGACATTCGACGCCGCCAACACGCGCACGTCCGTCTTAATCACTTCGTTGCCGCCAACGCGCGTCAGCTCTCCGTCCTGCAACACACGCAGCAGTTTCACCTGTGCCGACGGACTCATCTCGCCGACTTCGTCGAGAAACAGTGTTCCGCCGTTCGCTTCTTCGAAACGTCCGCGTCGCAACGCGCGCGCGTCGGTGAACGCGCCTTTCTCGTGTCCGAACAATTCTGATTCGAGCAACGTCTCGGGGATCGCGCCGCAGTTTAGTTTGACGTACGGTTGATCTTCTCGCCCGGAGTTGAAGTGAATCAGGTTAGCGAGCAACTCTTTTCCGGTCCCTGACTCGCCTTCGATCAGCACCGTCGTCTGTGTGTCGGCGCCGCTCAGCGCGAGCTCGATTGCGCGTCGGATGACGGGCGTTTGACCGATGATGCGATCGCCGCCGTATCGCTCGTGCAGTGCGGTGCGCAGGTGGAGGATCTGCGCTGACAACTGGTCGCGTTCGAGTGCGGTGCCGATCTGATCCGCGATTCCTTCGACCAGCGCGACTTCATGTTCGGCGAATCCTTCGCGCGCCTCGCTCCATACGAGCCCTAGCAATCCGAACGTTTGCCCACCGACGCGAACCGGCGCGACGAGCGCGGCGCGTCCGCCGAGCACGGCGTTGAAGGCGAGACGAATCGGAAACGGCAAATCGGTATCGAGCAAGCGGAGCGTTTTGCCCTGCGCGAGCACTTCCACCATCGCCGGAAACGCAGTGACGTCGAGCGACTTGCCGTGCGCGTCGAATAGTCCCTGAACAGAATCGACCGCAGCGTCAGGCGCTGCCTTGAACGCGGCTAAATTAATCTTTCCACCAGCGGGATCGAGCACGCCGAGCGCCGAGTAATCCGCGCCAACGAGCGCGATGGCGCGTTCGAGCACCAGCGACGACACTTCACGAAAATCCGAGCGCGCATTCAAGGCGTTTGCGATCGAAAGCAGCGCGCGCTTTGTCTCTGCTTCGCGTTCCTTGTCCGTGTAAAGCCGTGTGTACTGGTAACCGATCGCGATCTGACCGGCGATTGATTCGAGAAACGAGACTTCATCGTCGAGCCACTCTCGCGCGGCGACTACGGTGTGCAGACCGACGAGTCCGAGAACGTCGTCGCCAAGCATCACTGGCACGACGAGCAGCGAACGCGTGTTCAAACTCGCCGTTAACAACCTGATTCTTTCATCGAGCCTGTCCGCGGCTGTGTCGTTAAGCCGGATCGGCTTGCGAATGTCGATCTGCTCCGAGAGCTGTTTCAGGTCCAGCGGAATGACGGTCCCGAGACTCGACGGCACGTCTTCCGTCGCGCGCCATTCGTGACTGATCCGCAGTTCACTGGCGGATTTGAGTTGGATCACGTCGCAGCGGTCGACGTTCATCATGCGCCCCAGTTCCGACACGATAACCGTGAGGAAGCGGTCGAGATTGATGACTCGCGGGAGGGTCATGGCGAGGCGGTTGATGATACCCTCGCGCGCCTCGTGCATCTTGATCTTGCGTTCCAGAGAAAGAGATTGGGCGCTGTTCGACATCGTCGGCAGAGAGGATAGACGAAGCACCTGCGAAGTTCAAAAGTTGAATCCGCGTTCCCGCGGCCCTTATAATTCGGGCATGCCTATCTACGAGTTCGAGTGCCGGAAATGCAAGGCACACATTGAGGTTTTCCAGAAGGTTAGCGACAAGCCGCCGGCCAAGTGCCGCAAATGCGGAGGGAAGCTGGAGCGGAAGATTTCGGCCCCGGCGATTCAGTTCAAAGGTTCGGGTTGGTACGTGACTGACTACGCCGGCAAGGCAACGAAGGGCGAGAAGTCGGAATCCGAATCGTCGACAGACACAAAACCTGACAAGTCAGACAAGGCTGAAAAGAAGAGCTCCCCGGCGAAGAAAACTTCAGACAAGGCCTCAACCCCGAAAGCCTCAACCGGCGATTAGGGTCGTCGATCACTTTAAACATGCGCTGGCGTAAGTCGTCAAAACTCGGATTGATCGCTGTGCTGGCGGTGCTTGTGCTGGCGGCGTCGATCCTGGGCCAATCAGGTAACCGGCCGAACGCAAATGCGAACACCGGCGTGTTGGTCGGCGTCGTTGCGCGTCGTGATGACCACCGGACTGGGCCAGTCACCAGCAAGGAAGTTTCTGTTTACGACAATGGAATCGAGCAGTCGATCCGCAACTTCACTCCCGATCCGTCGCCTGCGCGCATCGTTTTGCTCGTTGATAACTCGTTGTCGATTCGCGCGGACGTTGAGAAGCTCGAGCAGGCGGCACGTGAGTTTGCTTACGAGATCTACGAAGGTGACAAGTTATTGATCGTCGGTTACGACGAGCAGGCGGAGATCGTGTCTGACTGGACCGACGATGCGAAGGGGATCGAGAAGTCGTTGAAGCTGTTTCGCAAGAAGGGCCAGCCGCACTTGTTCGATGCGATTCGCGCTGTGATTGAAGGTGCGTTGCGACCGGTGCAGGGACAGAAGCGGATCATCGTCGTGATCAGCGACGGGTTGGACCGCGGGAGTAAAGCGACTTTTGAAGAGACGCTCGCGGAACTGCAGTCTGAAAACATCATGGTCTATGCGGTGCAGGCGGTGGATCGGACGCGCGGCGCGATACGTCGTGATGTGCCGAAGCCGCGGGTGGTGATCGATAAGCTGGCTGAAGGTACGGGCGGGCAGATCTTTTCGATTGAAGAACCGCAAGTGGCGGCGAAGGCGATCTGCGATGAGTTGCGGCAGAATCGATACGTGTTGTCATACGTGCCGTCGGCGCCGGTGTTTGGGCAGGCGAGAAGTTTGCTGGTGTTAGGGAATCAGGGAATCACCGTGCGATCGAAGTCGATGCAGCAACCGAATTGACGCTTTTTGTCTTATTGCCTGCGTCGCGAGTAGAAATAGAAAAGTCCCGCCATTATTAAAACGACGAGACCCATCATAAAAAAGAAGAACCGCCACGAGAACTGACCGTCGTCGGTGTAGGAATCAGAGTAGGCGACGTACATTCCGACAATCAATCCTCCCAAAACCCAGATTAATTGTCTTTTTCGATCCCACAAATCCGTGGTCCTATTTCAATATGCCCGACAGCCAGTGCATGAGGTTTAGGGCGTATTGTTTGTTGTCGTAGCCTTCAACATTCATTCCCATTTTGAACTTGTCCTGCCCTGTGATCTGCGCGCTCAGCATCGCGGCTTCACCATGGACCACGACGCGGCCCTTGCCGACTTTGAACGCCAGCGCCTGCGCGCGTCCCGCTGCTGAGACCATCTCCTTCTGTTCGTGATTACGCGAGTCTTGCGCAGTGTCAGCCAGTTTCAAAATACCGGCGCTCTCCTCGGGGCCCTTCAACGACTGTCCCGTAAAACTTAGCACCTTATTGACGCGTTCCTTCTCGTTGCGTCCTTCAAAAATCGGATGTGGACCAAGCAGTTTGTTCTCGCGCGAGAAGATCAGAAACGAAGCGATGCCCGAAAGCGAATTAGCAGCGTCGAACGTGTAACCCTTGCTCATATCGACGCCAAGCTTCAACCCCAGTGCCGACGCAGCGCCGCCAAACGGCGCATGGTCCGCGATCAACAGCAACGCGCCACCACCCTTCAACCAATCGTAAACCGCCTGGATCTCTTCTTCAGTGAACGCAGACTTGTCCGATCCTTCGTCGTCCATCTCTTCAGCGCCGAGCGCATTTGCAATCACCAGCACTTTGAAACTGTCGAGCGATTGCTTCGTGAACGGCTTGCGATTGCGAATCACCTGGTAGCCATCGTTCGTCAGCAGATCCGCGAACGGTTTGTAACGACCGTCACTCGTGTGGAAGTTGTGATGCGCTTCGTCGAACATCACACGCGGGCCGCTGCGCGAGTACGCCGGATTGTCTACTGCGGTGCTGAATTCCGGATCGGCCACTTGTTGACCGAGTGCACCGGTAGCCAGGACCAGCAGCAGAACACAGATTGTAAAGAATTTCATTTTGATAAAAGTTTCGACAGCCGTTCAGCAGCGAGATTAAGCGTTTCGTCTTTCTTGCAGAAACAGAAGCGAACCTGTTGCGCGCCATCCGCGGGATTGCTGTAAAAGCTCGAACCCGGCACGCACGCGACCCCGATTTCCCGAATCAAGTGACGCGTAAACTCGACGTCGTTCGCAAAACCAAACTTCGAGATGTCGGTCATGATGTAGTAAGCACCGTCCGGCACAAACGTTCCAAACCCCGCTTCTTCCAACACCGGCAACAGCAGATCGCGTCGCGCCCGATAGTCCGTCTGCAGTCGCTCGTAGTACTCCGCCGGCAACGATAACGCATACGCACCCGCTGCTTGCAGCGGCGCTGCGGCGCCAACAGTCAGAAAATCGTGGACCTTGCGTACAGCGCCAGTGATCTCCGGCGGCGCAATGCAATAACCAACTCGCCAACCCGTAACCGAATACGTTTTCGACATCGAGTTGACGACGACGGTGCGCTCGCGCATGCCGTCGATCTGGGCCATCGAGATGTGTTGGATTTCAGCGCCCTCGCGCGGATAAAGAATGTGTTCGTAGATCTCGTCAGTAAAACAGAGCGCGTCAAACTCGCGGCACAACGACGCGATGAACTCCATTTCAGCGCGCGTAAAAACCTTGCCTGTCGGATTATTCGGATTGCAGACAATGATGGCTTTCGTCTTTTCGTTGAACGTGGCGCGCAGTTCGTCGCGATCGAAACTCCAGTCAGGCGCGCGCAGCGGCACGTAGCGGGGACGCGCGTCTGAGAGGATCGCATCGGGCGCGTAGTTTTCGTAGTACGGTTCGAAAACGATGACTTCGTCGCCGGGATCGACGGTCGCCATCATCGCGGCGATCATGCCTTCGGTCGATCCGCAGGTGACAGTGATCTCAGTCTCCGGATCGATGTCGAGTCCGAGATACCAGTTTGTCTTGCGCGCGATCGCGTCGCGAAAATCTTTCGATCCCCAGGTGATTGCGTACTGATTGATGTCGCGTTCAATTGCTTCCATCGCGTGACGCTTGATGTCGTCCGGCGCGGCGAAATCCGGAAAGCCCTGCGACAGGTTCACGGCGCCGTGTTTCAGCGCCTCGCGCGTCATCTCGCGAATTACCGACTCCGTAAACAAACTCGCCTTATGAGATACGTGGCGGCCCTTTGAGACTGAAGGTGTCGACATTGGTTGGGGATCCTTTTTAAGGGATGATGGTTTCGCCCGCGGCTTCGCGTTTCAGTTGATCCAGGATGGAACGGATCGCCGCCGCGTAACTGCCGTTCGGCGCGAGTTGAAGATATTTTTCGTAAGCGGCCACGGCTTCTTTCGGCTTCTCGAGTCGTTCGTACGCTGCGCCGAGCATTTGATAGATGACCGGTTCGCTGTCGGAAAGCTGGTCGAGCGCCTTTCTCAACTCGACGATCGCTTCCGCGAACTGTCCTTTGTCTTCCAGCACGCGCGCGAGTCCGACGTGCGCTTCCGGTTGAAAGCCGCCGGCCTCGCGAATCGATCGACGAAAAGCGCGGATCGCTTCCGCATCGGATCCGGCTTCGCGCTGGATACGGCCCTCGACAGCGGACGCCTCGGGATACACCGGTCGAGCACGGCGTGCCTCGTCGATTTCGGCGAGCGCGTCGTTGAACTTGTTGAGATCGAGCAGCACGCGCGCGAGTCCGACGTGAGCAGCCGCATGCGACGGTCGCAGTTTTAACGCGTCGCGATAAAGATCGGCAGCTTTTTCTCGGGCAGCGTCATCGCGCGCCTGTTCGCGGGCGATTTCGGCTTTTTGAAACGTCAGCTCGGCTTCGTCGGTCGTCGGTACGAGTTTCACGGCGAGCGTGCGACGACCCGGAAGCAGCGTAGCGGTTGCCTCTTTGAAACCGGTGGCGCGAACACGGACCGTGTGCCGGCGAGGCGTCACTTTCGTGAGCGACAGTTTGCCTGAAGCGTCAGTCGTCCCACGCCTGATTTCGTCGATCCAGACGATGGCGTTCGGCTCGGTTGTGATTACTAAAGATTGCTGCGCACTGCTCGTTTGTGAAAAAACCAGCAGTGCCGCGAGTAGTAGAACTAATTTCATAAAACACGGATCTATTCTTCGCCTGGTCCACCAACACGTCGCTTGCGAACCTCGGGATCCGCATTCGTCACGCGCGATCCGACTTCCGGCTTGAAGTTTCCGTCCGAGTCGTAAAGCCGCAGGTATTGGAGCCAGTTTCTAACGACGCCCTGAATATACCCGCGCGTCTCTTTGAAGGGAACCGCTTCGGCGAACTCGTCGATCTCCAACGGCAGCGTCGCCTTCCATTGGACTACGCGGCCCGGTCCGGCGTTGTAAGCTGCCGCGACGTATTCGATTCGACCGTACTTGTCGATCTGATCGCGCAGGTAGGCGGTGCCGAGTTGAATATTCAACCGCGGCTCAAAAAGTGACTCGACGGTAATGTCCCGGCTGACACCATATTTCCGAGCCGTTAGACGCGCGGTCGGAATCAGCACCTGCATGAGTCCGTAAGCATTGGCTGACGAACGCGCGCGCGTGGTGAAGATCGTTTCCTGACGAATCAGACCGGCGACCTGATACGGATTGAGATCGCGGTTCTTTGATTCCTGAACGATGATGTCCCAGTGTTTGAGTGGATAGAACACGTCCCACTGATCGCGCGTCATCTCTTCGGGCTTCATCTGCGAGTAATCGGGGAAGCTGCGGCGGAGCGTGTTCAACGCGCGGACGTTGTCATCGTCAGAACGATATATGCGCGCGATCGCGAGATTGATTTTGGGACTATCGGGCGCTTTGTCGCCGACGACGTTTAGCTCTTTCAGCGCCAGGTCGTCGAGGCCGACGTTCGACAACTGATCGGCTTTCTCGATGCGCATGTCTGCATCGGGCCCGGCTGTTTCTTCGGCGACGGTGACGGTTTTCAGGTTGGCAACAGCGCGAGCGACGATTGAATCGGGGGCGAATGTTTTCGGCTGCGTGGTCTTACTCAAAACGTCGAGACGTTGTTTCGCGAGGTAGCCGTACCAGTTAGCGTCGTAACGAGCGAGCATCGCCTCGTACAACGCACGCGCCTCGGCTACTTTGCCCGCTCGCTCTGAATCACGCGCTGCCCAATATCCCGCGCGTCCGCGGTTGTCTGTATTTTTGTCGGCGTAGTAAGCGAGATGTTCGGTCAACATCCGCGACGATTCGGAAAAGTTTCTCGCCTCGTGTGCTTCCCACGCGAGATCGAATTGCGCCTGGGCCACTTCGATCGAGCTACCGAATGCGTTCACCGCCGCACGAGAGAAGTACGAAGCGTCGGCGGTGTTCTTCGCGTCCTTCGCGATCTGTGCGACGGCGACGAATGTTCGCGGCGTGACACTGCTCGATGGAAATGCGCGACGCAGCTCTTCGGCAGTCGCACGGGCCTGTTCCCACTGCCTTGCGCGTGCGTAGGTCTGCGCGAGATACGAAAGCGCTTCGGCGCGAGCGTCACCGGCGGAAGTCGGAATACTGTTCAGCGCAGAAACGGCGTCCGTTGTTTTGCGAGCGTTCGAAGCGGCGATACCGCGACGAAGTTGGTTCTCGCTGGTGGCTGTCGCTGGGAACCTGGCAAAGGCATCACCAAACGCGGAGAGCGCGTCGTTGAACTTTCTGGCGGCATACAAACGATCGGCACGGGCCATCGCTTCTTCAACGGTTGCGGGCGACGGTGTCGATCCGAGTCTCGTTATCGCGGTTGCGGCTTCGGCGGCTTCGTCGGAAGCAGGGGCGAAAAAGTAGAGTCGACGATAAGCGGCGAGGGCGCGTGTTGAGTCTGATGTTTGTTCGTATGCCTTGGCGGTTCCGAGCAACGCGGCAGCGTCATCGTTTGCGGCCAGGTCTTTCAGTAGCAGCGGCGCCGCAGCAGTTTGGCCGCCTTTCACCAACAAAGTTCCCGCCCGCAGCGTCGCGTCACGCGCACGCAACGAACTCGGATGCTCCTGGATCAACTGCTGAAAGACTGCGCGTGCCTCCGCAGTTTTCCCCGCTTGTTCCAACGCGTCCGCGCGCATGAAGAGCGCGTAATCAGCGATCGAACTGTGATCGGCGATAACTCTTGTGTCGAGCAGCGACGCTGCTCCGGCGAAATCACGCGCGTTGAGTTTGATTCGGGCGCGGAGGATGCGTGCGAGTGCGGCGGCTTTCGTTCGCGGAAACTGGTTCTCGATCCCGACGACGACGTCTTCCGACGGCAACACGTCGTTGCGAGTCATGCTGCGCAGGCTATCGAGAGCTTTCTGTTCTCCGGGAGTTTGTGGGCGTGTGACGCAGCTCGCGCTCATGAGGTACGGGAGTGAAGCCACTCCCGCCACGACAACGCCGATAAGGATCAGCAGTAAGCGATGTTTGGCCATTGGTTCTTTGTACACTCCGCGAAATGAGAACTCAAATACAAAATGCAAGCGCGAGTACAAAGAACCGACGCGTGTTACGCGTTTACAGTTGCCCCGGGATAGTTCGCGCCGAGCTTTGAGGCATCGCCTTCCGCCAGCGTGTTCACCAGTTCGCCGTGGAAGTAATCGTAGCGCGATGCAACTTCCGGTTTCACACGCTTGTCGTACATTTCGCGCGAGCGATCGATGTACTCGCGTAAACGATCGTAAAGGTCGCGTTCGGATCGTCCTTCCGCAACCTTCTGCTCGTTGTACAACTTGATTTCCGAGATCAGCAGACGAGCGAAGCGACGCGCGTCGTTGTGGAGGCGACGTTCTTCATCGCCGGAGACTTCGACGGGCAATTCGGAGTCCTGGCCGTAACGTCGGCGCGGCGCCGGCTCTGGCGTTGCTTCGACGGGTGGTGGAGTTGTCCACGACGACTCGGATTCTTCGGCACTTTCGAAAACACCGGCGGGTTCTTCAGCGACTGCTGGTTCCACAAACGACTCCGGTACGACCGGTTCAGGTTGATAACTTTCAATCGTTTCCGCACCTGAGAATGATGCTTCTTCAGCAACCGGCTCGGGCGCCGCGTGGTATTCAGCGGCGGGCGCGTAAGCTGGTTCCGGTTCCGGCTCAGGAGCGGGTGCAGGTGCTTCTTCCACTCGTTTCGGCGCTGCTGCTGCTCCGCGTGACACGGAAAGCAGTTCCACGGCCATAGACGACATCGCCACCAGCGTTTCCAGCGCTTCGAGATTGATCGACTCGGAATCGAGACCGGCCGAGTCCGCATACAACACCGCGACAGCCTTGCCACGCACGGTCAGCGGAATCGCGACGATTCGTTGCGGGGGTTCTTCACCGAGACGGTTCATGAGCGAGTGGTCTTCCGCGTGAGAACCCGGTCCGCCGCTCCACGTGGTCAACGATTTAGCCGCGCTGCTGATAACTGTGTCAGAACTCAATGGAAGCGAAATCTGCTGGATCGCCGAATCGCCGACAGTCCCTTCAAAACCACGGCCACGCCAGCCTGACGCCGTCTCGCCCTTGATTACGAAGAACGCGACCCGCGGCGCAAACGACGACGCACGATTGACCAGCGCTTTTAGCACGTCGGCCTGGGATTTCTGCTCGTTGATTTCGGTAATGGCCGATTTGACGATGGCCATGTCGCTCGACGCCTTCGCGCGCGACGTTTGGGACGAAGCGAGTTCGACGCCTCGTTCGTGAGCAGCGTGCAGGTGTTCGTTGATGGAAGCGACGAGGCTGCCTTCCATTTGCACGTCGGCCTGGCGGTCAAGAAAAGTCGAAAGTGACTCATTCAGCAGGCTTTGCAGCGTCGATATTTCCGTCCGAATCGCGCTCAGGCGACTGTCGAGATAGCTCTCGATCTCACGCCGCAAACTATCTTCCAGTTGTTCGTTGACCACAGCTCGCTCCTCCGTGTCGTGGTGTTAGTAGTGGTGACCGAAACCTCAAGGTCGTTCAGGTAGGGATTTCGCAAACCCAAGGTTGCTTTCCGGCGAATGGGTCCTGCAGGGGCCGCAAGACTCAGGAACTGATTATGGACGGCTGGTAATCAGCTAGTCAATCGGTTTTTCCGAGGACGCCTGTGTTTACTTGTGATTTGAGAAGGTCGTAGTCGCGCTGGGAGCCCGGAAAGGAGCCCTGGCGAATCTCACGCAAAGGAAAAACACCATTGACGTTTCGTCTGGGCGTCAGAAGGATTCTGGCGAGTCGCCAGAACCTGGAATTATTTGGACTGTTGGTAGACGCGGACGTAATCAACTTCCATCCGTTGCGGCCAGATCGACTCGTCAACGCCCTCCGCGCCGCCCCAATTTCCCCCAACCGCGATGTTCAGCAGCAGGTGAAAGGGCTTGTCGAACGGCCATTGCTTGTAATCAGCCGCGGGATTGGATAGGCGCTCGTTGGCGAATTTGAAATACTGCCGGTCGTTGATGTACCAGCGGATCTCGTCCGGCGTCCACTCGACGGCATAGACGTTGAACCCGCTCCGTGCCGATTCGACTTTGGTTTTCCCGGACTTCTGCGTGTTGATTACGTGATAGTAAGCCTTCGTATGCGCCGAGCCATGGACGACGTCCGGGTCGTGACCGACGTGCTCCATGATGTCGATCTCTCCGTTATCAGGCCAATAACCCGTGCCGTAACTGCGCCGAGTCGGCAGCATCCAGATAGCCGGCCAGGTGCCGCGTCCGGACGGCAATTTGGCGCGGATCTCGAACCGTCCGTACGTCCAATCGCCTTTGTTTTTCGAGACCAGGCGAGCCGACGTGTACGGCTGCGCTGTGCCGCCGTCGCGGCGAGCCTCGATGATCAGCGAACCGTTTTCAACTCTCGCATTCTCTTTGCGGCGCTCGGTGTAATTCTGCAGTTCCTTATTTCCCCAACCGTGACCGCCAACGTCGTAGCCCCACTTGGCCGCATCGGGCAGGCCGTTGTAGTTGAACTCGTCGGACCAAACGAGCTGCCACCGGTCCTGGGACGTGGCGGGCGCCGCGGTGAGGCAAATAAGTACAGCGAGAATGAGTATTGAATATCGCGTCATCTGTGTTTACAGTACTCCGCAAAAGTACCAGCTTTTTACCAACGGGCTCGGTTTGGTATTCTTTAAACGCCTTTCACTAAGAACCCCGGTCGAGGTGACACCCACTCCCATGGCCACGATTCTTATCGCTGAGGATTATGACGACAATCGCGAACTGCTGCGGTTGTTGTTATCCAGCGCAAACCACCAGGTCCGTGAAGCAAAGAACGGCTGGGAGTGTTTGGACTCCGCCCGTCAAAACCCTCCCGATCTGATTATGGTCGACCTTTCGATGCCGGGCCTCGATGGTTGGGAAGTTTTTCGCGAACTGAAAGCCGATTCGCTCACGGCACACATTCCCTGCGTAGCCGTCACGGCCCACACGGACCGCGATCGCGCCCGCGCTTTGCAATCGGGATTTAGTGACTTCGTGGGCAAACCGTTTCGCACGGAGGAGCTGTTGCTCGCCGTTAAACGTCTCGTTTCAGAATAAGGTCTACTGCTTGTAGACCACTCCGCCTTTCATCACAAACTTCACTCGCCGCAATGCGCTGACGTCTCGCGTTGGATCACCTTCGACCGCAATCAAGTCTGAAAAGAAATTCTGTTTGACCGCGCCGAGCTTGTCACCCATGTGCAACACGCGAGCGTTGACGGACGTCGCGGAACGCAACGCCTCGATCGGCGTCATGCCAAACTCGACCATCGCTTCGATCTCTTTCGCATTGTCGCCGTGTGCGAAAACACCGACGTCGCTGCCGCTCGCGATCGTTACTCCGGACGCGAGTGCGAGTTTGAACATCTCACGTTTTCGCTCCTTGTTACCCAGATTAGCGACAGTGGCAGTCGAGAGCGTCGGACAGAACGCGACGCCGCGTTCTTTCATCAACCGAAATACTTCCGGCGTTCCGCCATCGCCGTGTTCGATCGTCTCGACGCCCGCTAACGTTGCGCGACGCATTCCTTCGGCCGTACTTGCGTGAGCGGCGACGGGAACGTTTGCGCTCTTCGCCGTCTCCACAATGAGCTTGATCTCGTCGAGTGAAAACGTCGGCGCCGCGCCTTGCGTGCCCCAACGATAGTCGGCGTAGATCTTGATCCAATCGGCGCCGTTTCCGATCTGATCGCGAACGACGCGCGTCAAACTATCAACGCCGTCCGCTTCTTCCGCACCCTGCGGCACGCGCCACTCCGAAGCGAAACCCTTTGGCCCATAACTGCCGGTGGCGACAATCGCTTTCGTCGTCACAAACATCCGCGGGCCCGGAATGATGTACTGTTCGATCGCTTGCTTGAGGCCGACGTCTGCATACGCAGCGCCTTCCGTACCGAGATCGCGGATCGTTGTGAAACCTGCTTGAAGCGTGTTCCGCAAGTGGTTCGTCGCCCGCGCGACACGCAAACTCAACGACTCTTTCGTGACTTGATCGTTCCAAACAGTTTCGCTGTACGGATGTAGCAGCACGTGCGAATGCGCTTCGATCAAACCGGGCATTAGCGTGAGTCCAGGAAGATCGATCGTTTGCGCGTTTGGTGGAATGTGAATGGATTTCAATGGACCGGCGGCGTCGATCCGAGGGCCGCGAACGACAACGGCCCAACCTTCGTGAAGCTGGGCCGATTCGCCGTCAAAAACGCGCGCGGGTTTGAGTACGTACGTGATGTGACTCTCAGGTCGCGCCGATTGTTGCTGTGCGTTCGTTGCCGGTAACAGGACCGCAACACACAGAAGCAGCAACACGCAGAAGCGCAGCACGATCATTTCTCCGAGATGACGACCTGTTCGATCGTCGGCGGCAGCGGATGAAGCGTGCTGCGTGAGAAACCGGCGTTGGCGGCCATTTGTTCGAGTTCCGGAAACGTATACGCGTCTCCGGAAGGCGTCGAGATGAGCATCATCATGCTGAACCCGGCCGCGTCTGGCGGCGTCACGCGATCTTCGTTCGGAATAAATTCGAGAGTCACCGCGCGACCGCCATCTGCAAGGGCTGCATGGACCTTGCGAAAGAGCACTTCGCAGGTTGGTGGATCGAAGTGGTGCAGCAAGTTCGTCAACAACACGAGATCGTAACCAGTGCCAAACTCGACATCGAACGCGCTGCCTTCGATCGTTTTGTAACGATCAGCAACACCGGCGTTCGCCGCATTCTCTTTTGCGACCTCGAGCACGGCTTTCCAATCGAGCGCCGTGATGTGAGCTTGCGGGTTGTTGTTTGCGAACGCGATGCCGAAAAGACCATGACCCGCGGCGATGTCGAGAATCTTCAACGGCCGGTCGCCCTGTGGATCGACCAGTTTCGCCAACAGTTGCGAAGGCAGGGCCATCATCGCTGCCATTGCGCGGGCGAATGTCACCCAGACCGGATTGTCGGGAGCGACGGTGCCATCGTTCGGCATCGCGGTCCCGCCCTTGCGGACTGCTTCAGTCATGTACCTCGCGCCGCCGGTCAACATCGGATCGCCGAGAAACTCGACCGCGCCCCCTAGATACGCCGGTGAACGTTTGTCGAGAAACACAGACGAGTCGAGCGTCAGACCGTAGCGATTGTCCTGCTTCGTAAGCATCTCCATGATCGTGAGGTAATCGCAGAGAATTCGAATTCCTTTTTCCGACGCCTGGCAGCGCTTGGCGATCTCGGCAGCAGTCGTGTTTCCCTCGGCAATCGCGGTGAACACCTCGAGCTCGATACCAGTCTTCAACGCCTCAGTGCGTTGATGCGCATTTATATTTTGGAAGAAAAGTTGTGGTGATGGTTGCTGGGACGCGGGAGTCGACATGAGTAGTCCTTTCTTTAATAGCCATGTGTTTATTACGAAGTGGCTGATTCTGCACTTACCTTATCGGATCGCGCAACACTGTTTCGGCGACTGCGGCGGCCATTTCGGCGGCCGCAGGGTGACTGCGGCGCAGGCCGGCGATTTGCAAAAGTGCTTCACCCGTTCGCGAGAACATGCGGAAGAGATCGCCTTCTTCGGCGCGCGTTTCGCGCACGATCTGGGACCACATGGCGCCGTTCGCCCAATGGACCGCCGCGCCTGCAGCCGAGAAATTGAGATCGGGCGCGGGTTCGACACCGTGTTTCCATTCCTCAGCAGAGACTTTGAAACCGACGTCTTCGAAGCGTGACAGTGAGGTTACGAGGTCGTCGTCCAATTCGAGTTCGCCGTAATCGCGATCTTCGTCGGCAGTTAGCGCCGCCATGATTCCCGCCAGTTGTTTCGGCGCCAGCGAGTTGAACAAACCGCTCTCTAACGCTTCGCCGACCAGCAACGGACGATCGATATGTAGATCCGCGAGCCAACGCCCGCGCTCGGTTACTTTTTCGGCCTCGTAGTCGAGATAGCCGAACACGGCGAGCACCTTCGCGCGTTGTTCAAACGGCTGCCAAACTTCATCGCGCAGCGACTCGATCCGTCGCGACGCGCGTTCGTAGTCTTCGGCAGTAGTGTGCAGTTCCCAAAGCACGTCGGTGCAACGTTGTCGTTCGGCGCCGCGCAGTTGAGGAGGCAGAAGGTTGTCGATCGTATCGTCGAGCACTTTCAGCGCGTCAGTTTCTTCTGCATACGCGTCGCGCAAGCGCGGCTCGTGCAGCACCAGCTCACGACCGCGCCCGCGAATCTCCTCGAATGCGTCTTCAATATCGGCCTCGCGCAATCGGTAGACCGGCGAATAAACGCGCCCTATTCGCTCCTGCGGAAAGCTCGCATTCGATCCGTCTTCGCGCAAACCCCGCACGGTTCCATCGCGCTTCTCCGTCACGATCACCAGCCGGCGACTCGCCCGGCCAACACCGACGACTCGGCCCGGTTTGACAACTTCATCAAGCCAGCGATGAAACAGTTCCGCCCGCGACTGCGGCTTCGCTTCCTGCAGACGCGCTCGTGCGCCGATTAGTCGCTCCAGACCGAGCACAACGCTGACCGGCAGATCGCAACCGGATTCTTTCAACCCGCCGGCGATCGTTTGTTCGCTTTGTTGACGCGTTTTTTCGAGTTGGCCCAACTGCCGCGCGTAGTCGCGATAAGCAAAACTTCGTTCCGCGATCTCGCGCACTCCGGTGAATGTGCCGTACGCATCGAGCAGGTTTAGCAGCGTCGTGTACGTTGCACGAAACTGGCTCGTCAGCGGATCCGGCGAGGCTTTCAACAGTTGCGCAATGCGTGCCGGATCCTGATGCAGACCCGGAGCGGCAACAACAAACCCAACGTTGTCGCGACCGCGCCGCCCGGCCCGCCCGGTCATCTGTTGCAGTTCGGAAGCTGACAACGGACGCCAACCGCCCGCGGTGCGTGCGTCCGCACCGGTCAAGACCACACTGCGCGCGGGAAAATCCACGCCGGCTGCAACCGTCGCAGTTGCGAAGATCGCGTCGAGCAACCCGGCGCTCATCAGTTTCTCAATCACCAGCTTCCACGCCGGAATATGCCCTGCGTGATGCGACGCAACGCCGCCGCGAATGATCGTGTCCCAGTGACGATGCCCGCGCACCTCCGGATTCTGTTCGACGAAGCTGCGCATGAAGTCACGCCGTGCTTCGCGACGACTCTCGTTCGGATCGCGTCGCGCGAGAGCGGCCTCCTGCGCCGCTTGATCGCAGCGACGTCGCGTCGGCATGAAGACAATCGCAGGCAGCAGGTTGTAACCGTCCAACGTCGCGAGTAACGTCGCGGGCGGCATTTCAGGCATCCGCAGTTTCATGAATCATCCGTGCGATCTGTGGATTGATCTTGCCGTCATCATTCAAAAGTGGAAGTAACTGTCGATCGGGTAGCAACAGCGCGGAGCGCAACGGTACCGGACGCTTTCCTGGCCCGGTGATCACTCCGCAACGCACGCCGCGCACTTCTTCCAACCACGAAGCAAATTCGCCCGCATTGCCGATCGTCGCCGACAACAGCAGCAAACGGATCCGTGGCGGCGTCAGAATAATCGCCTCTTCCCAAACGTGACCACGATCTTCATCGGCGAGATAGTGCGCTTCGTCCAGCACGACGAGATCGGCACTGACTTCACTGCCGCCACGCAATGAGTCGAAGAGCTGATTGCGATAGATCTCGGTCGTGCCGACGATCAGCGGCGCGTCCCAATTCTCCTTGCGGTCGCCGGTCAGGATGCCGACACGTTCCGCGCCAAACTCGTCAATAAACTCCTGGTATTTCGAATTCGTGAGCGCTTTGAGCGGCGAGGTATACCACGCGCGCTTGCCGTTCCCGAGTAACCGGCGAATCTCCTCGCGCGCGATCCACGTCTTGCCGCTGCCGGTCGGAGCGGTCACGAGCACGTCTTCGTATTCGAGCATCGCGAGGGCTTCGAGTTGAAACGGGTCGGGTTTGAATGGCGCTGGACGCGGTGTCCCAATTCCCTCCAGCAGTCTCTTCAGATCTCTGGATTGAGCAACGGGCCGCGAAGATTGTTCAGGAATGGGTGTTTTCCTGTGTTTTACCCGGTGACGGCGGCGATCTGAGTTATCCCGATGTTTCCGCGGCATGTCGCTTATTCTAACGTTGCGAATGTTGGCCTGCGAAGTGCTAACAAGACACATAGGAGTTACAATCCGTCTCACAACGCGCGGACGTTCGAGGGCGTCTAAACGCACTGAAACAAAAACGCCCGGCTGGCGTTTTCAATTGGGATGACTGAACTTTTCGAAAATTTTGAGGTAAATCGCGAATCGAGAACAGCAGCGCTGCTGCGATTGACCGCCGCATCGCTCGTACTGCACGTGGCGCTCATGGCTGTCGTGATTTACGTTCCCGCCGTTCGCGACACCGTCAATATCGCGGCGCTGATTGCCACCACTCAATGGATCGACGAAGACTACGTCGCCACGCAAATCGGGGAGGACGTTCAAATCGTTCAACTCGAAAAGTTTCGTTATCCCGATGGTTACTGGTCGCCCGAAAGCCAGGGATTAGCGAATCCGGCAGTCGCTGGGGCAAACGATCCGTTTGCACCAAAGATAATCTCGCAATGGAAGCCGGGAGAACCTGACGTCCAGGAGATGCCTTCGCCGAGTCCTGACGCGAGCCCCTCAGCTTCGCCCGGCGCGAGCCCCTCTGCATCCGCATCACCCGCAATAGCGCAGAACGCCAGTCCGAGCCCGAGCGCGACTCCGCTGACTCAGGAAGAGGCGCAAAAGGAACTCGAAAAAACTGCCGCGCAGAACAACGTCACGCTGCCGGAAGAAACGCAGATCAATAAAAAGCCACTCAAGGACTTTGCGGCCCATGCCAACGATCTGAAGAACCAGGGCAAACTCGATCTGAATAAACCGTTCCGCATCGTGATCGAAGCGCAGTTGGACGAAAACACGAAACTACAGAATCCGCGCTTCATCGAAAAAGAAGGCGATGAAAACGTCGTCAACCTATTCGGCCAATTGGTCGCCGCGCTGAACGACAGCGGATTCCTCACGTATCTCTCGCCTATCAGCAAAGACAATCCGGGTTCGACTGTCAGAATCACCGTGAAGCAAGGCGCAAGTGAAGTAGAGGCAGTTGTGGAGTCGGAAACGACCTCGCCCGAGCGCGCGAAGTCATTAGCGAGCGTGCTCAACAACCTGCTTTACTTCGGCGCCGGTTCGCGCGCAGGAAAAGACGAAGAGAAGATAATGAAGAACACTAACGCGACGCCCGACGGCAAGAAAGTCGTAGTCAACTTTTCCATGCCGCGGCAGGACGTGGTCGACCTGATTAAGAAGCAGATGGCGCCCGGCGCCTAGTGGTCGTCAGCGCGTTTTTTGGAGTAAATTAAGCAGACTATGAGTTTCGATAAATTTTTAACGAAAGTTTTTGGCAGCAACAATCAGCGATTCCTCAAAACCACTGGACCGATGGTCGCGCAGATCAACGCGCTCGAACCGTCCGTGCAGAAGCTGTCGGACGACGAGTTGCGCGGCCGCACGGCATTTTTCAAAACGAAGATTCAACGCGAGCTCGAAGGTATAACTGACAAAGCCCGCAGAAAGCATCGCGAAAGAGAGATACTGGACGAGATCCTGCCCGAAGCATTTGCGACGGTTCGCGAGGCGAGCGTACGCACGACCGGCATGCGCCATTTCGACGTGCAGTTGATCGGCGGCATCGTTCTTCACCAGGGCAAGATTGCTGAGATGCGCACGGGCGAGGGTAAAACTCTCGTCGCCACGCTGCCTTCGTATCTGAATGCACTCACGGGACGCGGCGTTCACGTCGTGACCGTTAACGACTACCTCGCGTCGCGCGACGCCGAGTGGATGGGCCAAATCCATCGTTTTCTCGGTCTCGAAGTCGGTTGCATTCAGAACGACATGGACGACTTCGAACGGCAAGCAGCCTACGGCGCCGACATCACCTACGGCACCAACAACGAATTCGGTTTCGACTACCTGCGCGACAACATGAAATTTGACCTCACCACCTGCGTGCAGCGTGGTCACTACTTCGCCGTCGTCGACGAGGTCGATTCGATTCTGATCGACGAAGCGCGAACGCCGCTCATCATCTCTGGTCCATCCGACGAAGCGACCGACAAGTATCGAAACGCCGACGCAATCATTCCGCACCTGAACAAGGGCGAAGACGTCGACGGAAAGAAAACCGGCGACTACGTTGTCGACGAGAAGGCGCACACTGCAGTGCTGACGGAAGAAGGCGTCGAGAAAGCAGAGCGACTGCTCGGCGTCGGCAATCTCTACGATCCTTCAAACATGGAATTGCTCCATTGCGTCGAGCAGGCGTTGAAGGCCCACACGCTTTACAAGCTGGATCATCAGTACGTGGTCCAGGATGGCGAAGTGATCATCGTCGACGACTTCACCGGCCGTTTGATGAAAGGCCGTCGCTGGTCTGACGGTCTGCACCAGGCTGTCGAAGCGAAGGAAGGCGTCGAGATCGAGAAAGAGAACCAAACGCTCGCGACGATCACGCTGCAGAATTACTTCCGTCTTTACGAAAAGCTCTCCGGCATGACCGGTACCGCGGAAACGGAAGCGGCGGAGTTTGCCTCGACGTACAAGCTCGACGTCATCGTTATCCCAACGCACATGCCGATGGTCCGCACGGACTTCTCCGACGTGATTTATCGCACGCTGCCGGAAAAATGGGACGCGGTGATCGAAGAGATCAAGGAGTGTTACGACAAAGGCCAGCCGGCGCTCGTCGGTACTGTTTCGGTCGAAAACTCCGAGCTGATTTCCCGGCGGTTGTTGAAAGAGAAAGTGCCGCACAACGTACTCAACGCGAAGTATCACGAACGCGAAGCCGAGATCGTGGCCCAGGCCGGACGCAAAGGCTCGGTGACGATCGCGACGAACATGGCCGGTCGCGGTACTGACATCCTGCTGGGCGGCAATCCGGATTTCATGGCGCGTGAGTTCCTGAAGAAGGAAGAGATCGATCCCGACGAAGCGACGGAAGAACAGTGGGAGACTGCTTACGCGCGCGCGAAACGCATCGTCGAAGAGGAACACAAGGAAGTCGTTGGGCTCGGTGGCCTGCACATCGTGGGTACCGAACGACACGAGTCGCGTCGCATCGACAATCAGCTTCGCGGACGTGCCGGCCGTCAGGGTGACCCCGGATCGTCGCGGTTTTTCCTGTCGCTCGAAGACGATCTGATGCGCATCTTCGCCGGCGACAAGGTGAAAGCGCTGATGCAGCGTCTCGGCATGGAACAGGGCGTTGCGATCGAGTCGAAGATGGTTTCGAAGCGCATCGCCGCGGCGCAGAAGTCAGTTGAAGGCCGCAACTTCGAAGCTCGCAAACACCTGCTTCAGTATGACGACGTCATGAACAAGCAGCGCGAGACGATCTACGGTTTGCGTCGACAATTAATGGAAGAACCTGACCAGCGCGATTACCTGCTGGGTGATCCGCCGCAGGCCGGTGTTGCTTTCGATCTGCTTTCAGACCTGACACAGCAGTATCTGAATCCCGACGTCTCGCCCGACGATTGGGACGTCGATAATTACAAGATTCAGATCAAAACGATCTACGACTTCGACGCCGATAGCGACCATCTCGAAGTCGAGAACATGACGTCGCCGGAAGTTGTCGACGCGATCTGGCAACGTTTGAAGGTCAAGTACGAACACAAGGAACAACAGATTGGGCCGGAAGCGATGCGCACCTACGAGCGCATCATCATGCTCAACATCATCGACGCGCAGTGGAAGGACCACCTGCTTTCACTGGATCACCTCAAACAAGGCATCGGGCTGGTTGGTTACGGACAGAAGGATCCTCTCGTCGAGTACAAGAAACAGAGTTTCGATCTGTTTCAGGAAATGCTGGACCGCATCGACACGACGACGATTCGCTCGTTGTTCAATCTCCAGGTAGTCGCGGAGCAAGCTCCGGAAGCGCTGCAACAACGACGCGCAGCACGGCGTCCGGCCGCGTTGCGTTTCACCGGTCCAAACCAGGGCGCCGCGCCGGCGGGCGAGGAAGACGGCAAAGTGAAAACTGTCGTCCGCGATCAACCGAAAGTCGGGCGCAACGAGCCGTGTCCCTGCGGTTCGGGCAAAAAGTACAAGAAGTGCCACGGCATTAATGCTTAGTGGCCCCGCGCTGCACCACACAATTTATGGCCCTGAAGCATTCCTCCATGCTGAAGACTTTGAGTCTGACGGCGATCGCTTTAACGTTCGCCGCGGGCAGCGTCTTCGGTCAGACGACACCACCATCTTCAAGACCGGAACTCGCTCCAGCGATGAAGCACCTTCGCGAGGGCGAACACAAGAAAGCAGTCGAAGAGTTAAAACAGGCAGTCAAGAGAGACAAAACTGACGGTGAAGCCTGGTACTACCTTGGAATCGCCTACCTTCACACCAGCGACTTCAAGAAAGCATCTGAAGCGTTCAAGACCGCGATAGAAGTACGCCCCGATCTGGCCGCACCGGCGCACGCGGGATACGCCTACGCGCTCGTGCTGCGAAATAATCTGGCATCGGCAGTTGGCGAAGCAAAGAAGGCTTTGGCACTCGACCCGCAGAATATCGAAGCGCTTTACACGCTCGCGATCGTCGACCTGCGCAAGGGAGATCGAGATGAGTCAGTCAAAAAAACAGATACGATCATCGCTCTAAAGCCCGACTTCGCCGCCGCCTACTTACTCAAGAGCCAGGCGTTTGTTAGTTTCAGTGGCGGCGTGTTGTATCCAAATCCAAACGACACGAAGGAAGAACGACAGGCAGATTACAGATCGGCGGCCGACGCTCTGGAGAAGTATCTAGTGTTGGAAACAGATCAGAACGTCGCCCAACCCTGGAAGGAACAGTTGGAGACTTTGAAGTTCTACCTGGCTGATAAGTCAGTGAGGAGTGACATCTATGTGGGCCGCGACGTGACAACGAAGGTCAAAGTAACCGCCAAACCTGAACCTGAATACACGCAGATCGCGCGCTCGTCACAAATCGTCGGAACCGTCATACTCAAGGCTGTGTTTGCTTCAGATGGAAAGGTGAAACACATCCTCGTTGTGCAAGCGTTGCCGGGCGGACTTACAGAGCGATCTATCGCGGCAGCAAAGCGAATCAAGTTCAATCCCGCTACTCTCAACGGACACCCGGTCTCGATGTGGATGCAACTCGAATATAATTTCAACTTGTATTGACGAAACTACTACAAACCGCTCGTTCCCGTGTCTCGCGCTAGCGCGAGGTCAGTGAAGTAGAATCTTTTGAGTTCAGAAATCACGTCTACCAATCCAGTCGTCGCCGCGATCATCACCGGCAAAGCTCCGCAACCCGCACGCCTTGCAGCCGCACGCGGAATGCTTCCTCTGCCGCAGAACGATCTTCTGGAAGTGTTAGTCGCATTGGCCACGAGCGACGACGAGCAGATCTCGACCGCCGCGAGCGAAACGCTCGGCGCTGAAACTCCTGACAATTTGTTACTCGCCGCCAAAGCTGCCGACACTTCACCGAACGTGCTTGCGTATCTCGCGAAAAGCAATGCAGGTACACAGGAAGTTTACGAGGCGACGATCCTGAACACGCGCACTCCTGACGACGCGATCGCGAAGTTAGCTTCGACAACCTCGAACGGATCGCTGCTCGAACTGATCGCGATCAATCAACAACGACTGGTTCGATTCCCGGAAATCATCGACGCGATACTCGCGAACCCTGCACGCAGCGGCGAAGCCGAACGCCGCGCTGCCGAAACTCGCAAGGAGTTTTTTGAGAAGGAACGCGGCGCGCGTCAGATCGCCGACGAGTTGCGTGCGCGTGGTCAGAGTGCGGCCGCAGAGTTTTTCGAATCCGCTGATCTATCCACGGCAACCGGCGGGATGAGCCTCGACGATGCGTGGCTGATCGCGCAACACATCGAAGTGTCCGATGCAGACATCGACGATTCATGGCTGCCCGCCGAACGATACGAAGAGTTGTTGACCGAGACACTGGAGGAAAGCGCCGCAAACGCTCAGCGCGTCATCGAGAACGAGCGACTCGAAGGCGGTGAAGTTTCAGCAGAACGCGTGTCGCTGATTCGTCGCATCATGTTTATGAACGTCAAGGATCGAATGAAACTGGCGATGAAAGGCGACCGCGAAGCGCGCAGCATTCTGATCCGCGATTCCAACAAGATCGTGTGCTCGGCAGTGGTGAAGAACCCGCGCTGCACGGAGCAGGAAGTCGAAAACATATCCGCGATGCGCACCGTCGCTGACGAGGTGCTGCGGCTGATCGCGATGAATCGAAGTTGGGCCAGGTCGTACACAATCATTCACAACCTGGCCCGTAACCCCCGCACGCCCATACCCACGGCGATGACCATCCTGCTCCGGATCCGGACCAAAGACCTCACTCAGCTATCACAGAATCGAAACGTGTCGGAGACGGTGCGTCGACAGGCTTACCGGCTGGCGCAAGCGCGGTCTGGTGAATAAACCCACATGTCGCGGACGTCTGTTACGAGAATTTTGCGAAATAGTTAATAATGTCCTTGACAGGTCACAGATTCTTCGTATAATTTCGCACAACTTCGTAGCCAGATTTCTTGCTGTTTTGAAAATGTGTTGGGGTGTTGGATTAGAGACTTGGCGCGGCCGATTTTTCTATCCGGCTTTATCTTCCGCCCGCTAACGAGCCGCCCGATTAGAGTCGTAGAAGTTTTGACGATTCACATGCTTTTGTCTGCCACCCTGATTTGCCCGAACCTGCCCGTAAAGTTTCGCCCCGTCAGTTCGTTTTGAACTGGCGGGGCTCCTCTCTTTTAAGCGTAAGTTTTTGTGCCGACTAGCTTTTGCTGACCGTTTCAAAGACGTCCGCCGATGACGTTGCTTCGATTTCCGGCGCGAATTCCGCGGTCTTCCCGCACATGCGCGCGAATAGCTGTTCGTACTGATCGACGACGCGATCCCAATCGTAGTGACTACGGATGCGGAGCTGCGCCCGTTGACGGTAGGCGTGCACCAGCGATCCGTCGCGTAACACACGCTGCAGTTTCTCAGCTAAATCGAATTCATCCGAGTAGGAAACGCCGGCATCGCCTACGACTTCGAGGTTTTCCGGAGTCGCCAACGTCAGCACGCAATTTCCGTAACCCATCGCTTCGAGCAGGGCGGGATGTGTGCCGCCCACTTCGGTCGCGTGGACGTAACAGTAGGCGTTCTGCTGGAGTGCGCGGTAGTCCTGACCAAAAACAAATCCGGTGAAGACGATGCGTTTATCGCCACGCGCGCGGGCTTTCAGATCCTTGATGTATTCCTCGGCGTAAGGCGCGTCGCCGACGACCAGCAGGCGATACGCGGTCCGCACCTTTTTAAAGGCTTCAATCACGAGGTGCGCATTGTTTTCCGGTTCGAGCCGGGAGACGTAAAGCACGTAGCGGTTCGGCTCGACACGCCACTTCCGCACCAGTTCGCGATCCGGACGGCGCTCGACTTCACTTCCATACGCGATCATTGTCGAGCGTGCGTTGTGGCGTGCCAGGTAGTAATCCTGAATGACCTGCGCGTCGGTCACCATTTCATTCGGCAACAATTTCGACAGGTATTCGGCGAGTTGATAATAACTTCGGCCGAGGCGGTTCCACTTCTTTCGCTTGTACTCGAGTCCGTCGACATTGATCGCGACGGGCGTTCCGGTCAATCTCAGGACCGATGAAAAAGGCGCGTTTGCGGCGTTGCAGATCAGTGCGGCGTCGAAGCGGCCCGAAACAGCATGAATTGCGGAAATAAAAGTGTGAATTACAGTATCGAGGTATTTGTGCCTGATTGTCGGCAGGACTTTCAGGCGAACACCGTGATACTCCATCTGCCGCGGTGAAACGTAGTGCGCGCGGCAATACACGGTGACTTCGTGACCACGGGCGACGAGTCGAGTAGCGAGATGTTCAGCGAAAGTCTCGAAGCCGCCATAGCTGGCGGGAATACCTCGCGTTCCGAGAATAGCGATGCGCATGGTCCTACTTACTTATAACCGCGTTCCCACCTGCTCGTAAATCGCCAAAGTTTGCCGCGCGGTTTCGAGCCAGTCGAACATTTCGGCTCTCTTACGGCCTTTGACGCTTAACTCACAGCGAAGGACTGAATCATTTATCAAACTCTCGATCGCCGCAGCAATTGACGACACGTCAAAAGGATCGACTGTCAACCCGGCGTCTCCAACGACTTCCGGCAGGCTCGTTTTATTCCCGACGATCACGGGCGCGCCGCACTTCATCGCCTCGAGTGGCGGCAAACCAAAGCCTTCGAAGAACGACGGGTAAACAAAACAGAGCGCTCCGGAATACAAGGCCGGTAAATCTGCTTCAGGTACGTACCCGGTCAGGATAACG
>JAICGQ010000010.1 GCA_025923035.1 Pyrinomonadaceae bacterium
AACGCCACCGCCGTAATGCCGACGGTCAACGAGCGGTCTGTCTTAACCTGCCGCGCCACTTCCTCCGCCACCGCCAAAATCTGATCCGGCAACGACCCCTCAAACGATGCCGCACGCGCATGCACTTCGACCGCCTTCTTCACTTCCGGCCAGTAGCGATGGCCGTAAAGAAACGTATGGGACGAGTCGATCTGATCCTTCAACGAGTACGTGCCCTGCATCAACAACCGTTGCCGCAACGTCTCCGGGTCTTCAGCCTGCTGCAGCGCCTGAAACAACGCCACCGGGTAAAAACCGAACCAGATTTGCGTCGCATTTTGGTCGACTTCGTGAATCGAGCGGAGCAACGTGGTCAACGTCGCCGACCACGCCTCTTCATCGTGTTTTGCAAGAAAATTATCAAATGGAATCATGTTAATAGCCGTAAATCTGTGGTAAAGTTTGTGACCGAAATGGACCGAAATCAGCCTGAAGTCGCCAAAACGGGCCGTACCTTCGATAGTGCTTACAGTTTTTCGTTCAGCATTGTCCTGGGGCTGGTTCTGTTCATCGCCGGGCTCGTCATCAGCCTGACGCTCGGCCAGGGCGCGACCATCGGCCTCATTTTCGGCATCCCGCTCCTGGTTGCCGGTTTAGTGCTGCCGCTGTTCATGATGCGCGACCTCTTCCATCACAACGAAATCAGCAGCACGTGCCCGTATTGCGACGCGCCGATCAAAACGTCAGACGCCACCATCCGCCTGAATTGCCCATCCTGTAAGCGCGTGATCGAAGTGCGGGAAATGACTTTGCAGCGCGGCGAGTAACACGTCCCTCAGGTACCAATCGACAACCTGCTCCGCGTAAAGTAGTCTGCGAACGTAAACGCGAACATTATCCCCATCCAGAACAACGCGGAACCCACGATCACCCAAACAAGCCGCGTACTATAACGCACGTGCATGAAATAGAGCACGACGAACGTGGCTTTCGTGACGGCGATAGCCATCGCAATTATCGTGTTCAGTCCGAACGGAAAATCGACGAACGCGGCCCAAACCGTCAGCGCCGTGCCCACCAGCAGCACTAAGAAGATCGTGATGTAAACCCTGACTGAGACGATGTGTTCGCTCATCGCAATTCCTAGTGTCCCCCGAGGTGTCGCCCAAGCAGATAAAGCAGCGGAAACAGGAAAATCCAAACAATATCGACAAAGTGCCAGTAAAGCCCGATCACTTCGACCGGACTGTGATACTCGGGATCGAACCGGCGTTTCAACGAAAAGATGATCAGATACGTCAACAAGCCGGCGCCGATAACCATGTGCAACGCGTGCATGCCGGTCATCGCGAAGTAAATCCAGTAAAACATCTCGATCTGAGCCAGCTCGGGCGCTCCAGCCTGCAAGTGAAATGCGTGCGGGTCGGGGCCAAAGTGAGCGCCGGGGATGATCCTTCCCGGTATCAGTCGATCGGTGTATTTCTCGTGATACTCAACCGCCTTGATTCCCAAAAACGTCAGGCCAAGAATCAGCGTCAACACCAAACACCACACTTGCGGACGCAATTTGCCGGTCTGAGTGAAATACACGGCCATCGCCATCGTAAAACTGCTCAGGATCAGCACGCCGGTATTCACCGCACCGAGCGTGATGTCGAGGTGGTTACTGGCAAGGACGAATCCCGCCGGAAACAGGTTTCGGTAAAGCGTGTAGGCGAGAAACATCCCACCGAAGAACATGATTTCGGTGACGAGGAAGATCCACATGCCGAGCGTGCCCGCTTCACGCTGCTGCTCCATGTTTTCAAAATGGTGCTGCAGCGCCGGGTGGCCGTGAATCTCTGGTGTTGCCGCGTGACTCTCGATCAAGTTCTTGATTGCTCCTTAAGAAGCCCGTTCCACTTCGCCGTGAAACTTACCAACCACCTCAGTTTCCTCAGGCGGCGCAAACTCATAAGCGTCCCACGTCACAATGGGCGTCTGTTCAAAATTCTCCGTCGGCGGCGGCGACTGCGTGCGCCATTCGAGTCCCGGCAAGTGCCACGGATTTGCTTCTGCATGCTTACCGTAACGCATGGACCAAACAAAGTAGACTGCCGGAATCAACATGCCGAAACCAAGAATCGATGCTCCCGCCGTCGACAGTACGTTGTAAACCTGAAACTCCGGCGGGTAGGCGTGGTAGCGTCGCGGCATGCCGATATAGCCCGCGATGAACTGCGGCAGGAACGTCAGGTTGAAGCCGACGAAAACTACGAGCGCACCAAATCGTCCCCAGCCTTCGGGATACATGCGTCCCGTCATCTTGGGCCACCAGTAATGAAGCCCGCCGAGGTAAGCCATCAAGGCGCCACCGACCATGATGTAGTGGAAGTGGGCGACGACGAAGTAGGTGTCGCTCAAATGCACGTCAGTGGCGAGCGACGCCAGAAACAGTCCGGTCATACCGCCAATTGTGAACAGCCCGATGAAACCGAGCGCGTAAAGCATCGGCGTGTCGTAAGAGATCGACGACTTGTAAAGCGTCGCGGTCCAGTTGAACACTTTGATTGCCGAGGGTATCGCGACCGCGAAACTCAGGAATGAGAAGATCATTCCCGCGTAAACCGACTGCGGCGTCACGAACATATGGTGCCCCCAAACGAGGAAGCCAAACACGGCAATCGCGATGCTGGAAAACGCGACGAACGAGTAACCAAAGATGTTCTTGCGCGAGAAGTTGGCGATCAACTCGCTGATCACGCCCATGCCGGGCAGCACCATGATGTACACCGCCGGATGCGAGTAGAACCAGAACATGTGCTGAAACAGCACCGGATCGCCGCCGAGTTTCGGGTTGAAGATCCCGACGCCTGACACGCGTTCAAATGCAAGCAGCAGGACGGTGATCGCGATCACGGGCGTGCCGAGGATCATGATCAGGCTCGTCGCGTAGTGTGACCAGCAAAACAGCGGCATGCGAAACCACGTCATGCCGGGTGCGCGCATCGTGTGGATCGTGACGATGAAATTCAGTCCGGTCAGGATCGACGAGAAGCCGTTGATGAAGATGCCGAGACCCGTCGCGACTACGTACGAGTTTGAAAATGTGGTGCTGAAGGGTGTGTAGAAGGTCCAGCCTGTGTCGACGCCGCCCGCGAGCAGGGCGTAGATCGTGATGATGCCGCCGGCCAGGTAAACGTACCAGCTAAGCAGATTTATCCTGGGAAACGCGAGATCTTTTGCTCCGATCATCATTGGGATCAGGAAGTTTCCCAACGTCGCCGGGATCGACGGGATGAGGAAGAAAAAGATCATTATGATGCCGTGCTGAGTGAAGACCTTGTTGTACGTGGTCGATTCGAGGAAATCGCCGCTCGGGGTCAACAGCTCGAGGCGAATCATTAGTGCGTAGATGCCGCCGATGAAGAAGAAGAAAGTGATCGAACCAAGGTAAAGCAGAGCGATACGCTTGTGGTCCTTCGTCAGCAACCACGACTTCAAACCGTAAACCGCGTTGAGATAGTTCACCTTCGACGGCGACGGCAATTCAAATGACTCTATTGGCTTCATAACAAAAAATCCGTGCTCGCTCGTCTTACCTGATACTCGGCGCCGGCGCCGGGGATGCGACCGCGCGTGCAGGCGACGGACTCGCTGCGGCCGACGGGGTCGGAGCCGGCGTCGTTGTACCTGCTCCGTGCAGCGACTTGATGTACGCCACTAACTGCATCAACTGGTCTTCACTAACCTGCCCTTGAAACGTCGGCATGATCGGCCCGAAACCTGCCACCAGCTTTGCCTGCGGATTGATGATCGACTCCCGCAGGTAACCCTCGTCAGCAGTGACAGTCCCACCACTCGCCAGGGAAATCTGTGTGCCAAACGTGCCCGTCAGCGCCGGACCGCGTCCACCCTCACCACTGCCGCCGTGACACGAAGCACAACCAAGCGTCTGATACAGTTGCTGACCGGCAGTCGCGGGCGTCATCGATCCGACATTGCCACTCAACCAATTATCAAAGTCGCGCGGCTCCATCACGATCACCGATCCAATCATTCCCGAGTGGTTCATTCCGCAATACTCGGCGCAGAAGAGGTGATACGTGCCCGGCTTCGTCGCTTCGAACCACATCGTCGTATACCTGCCAGGCACAACGTCCGCCTTCGTGCGAAACGCGGGAACGAAGAAGTCGTGAATCACGTCTTCGCTCGTCATGATTAACCTGACCTTCCGTCCTACCGGCACGTGCAGCTCGTTAATCTCTCGCTGTCCGGTCGCGTGTTGCAGCTTCCACATCCACTGCTTGCCGACAACGTAAACTTCGATCGCGTTCTGCGGCGGTTTGTACTGATCGAAAAACACACTCGCGCCCCACACAAACATCGTCATCGCGATTACGAACGGAATGACGGTCCACACCGTTTCGAGTTTGTGCGAACCCGCCACGGGCCGCGGAATCTCGTACGGCGTGCGCCGCCGGTAACGAATTACAAAGAAGATCAGAGTGCCGGAAATCAGCAGCGTAAAAAAGAGCGTGACGCCGGAAAGATAGAAGTAGAGGGCGTCGACCTTCCACGAGAAACTCGAAGCACTCTCCGGAACTATTGGAATCCACGACTGCATTACGACACTGCACCCCTGGTGGTGTTGGGAACCTGTTGCCGGTTACGCGGCTTCAGCAAAAAGATCATCGCGATGATTCCGATCAGCGTGACCACGCCCGTAATCCGCAGAATGCGCATCACCGCCGCGCCATACGAACCCTTAGTCGGATCGTACATGTAACAATAGAGCGTCAGTTGCTCCGTTAACGAACCGATCTTGTTTTGCGACGCCTCGATTAACCCGAAACGTAAGTCGCGCGCCGAATAATTGACGCCGTAAAAGTAGTGCGACAGCTTTCCTTCCGGCGTCGCGACCATGATCGCGCTGGCATGCGCAAACTGGCTCGTCTTCTCATCGTAGTGATAACGAAACCCGACCGCGTCGGCGATGCGTTCGATATTCGCCGGATCGCCAGTCAGAAAATGCCAACCGTTGTTTGCGCCTTCGTGCATCTTTTCAGGCAGGTAATTGACGTAGACCTGCTTCTTCGACGCAGCCAGCGCAGCCGTTTCGCGCGGGTCGAAACTAACGGTCACTACGTCGAACTCTTTTCCGATCTGAAACGGTAAAACGCGAAACGACGTCACCATCCCATTCAGGATCTGCGTGCAGAGCATCGGACAGTCGTAATAGACCAGCGCCAGCACGACGGGTTTCTTGCCGAAGTACTTGCCGAGTTTTACTTCCTGTCCGGTCTCGTCGCGAAATACCAGATCAAGCGGCAACTGCTGACTCACCTTCTGTTCGATCCGAACGTCGCGCAACGCTGTCGGCAAACCTGTTGACGGATCCCCACTGGACGGCCGCGCGCCGTACAGCGGCGAACTCGGTCCCGGTTGGCCCAACTGAGCAAACACCGGCGCCGCTACTGCGAAGCACGCCATAACGACGACGATGCGAACTAAAATCCTCATTTCAACTTCACCCAATGTCTACCCGAACTCGCATCGGTCGGAATACTGATCTCACGCTGTTCCGTATTAGGCGCTTGTGTTGCTCTCACCGGCAGGCCTTGACCTGACAAGACCTTTTTCATCGCCTCGTTAATCGGCATTCCAACCGTATTGCCTGACGAATCTTTCACGCCGGTTGCCAACGCACTTTCCCACTGCTCTCGCAGCACTTCATATTCCGCCTGCGGGTGCGTCAACTCCAGCGGCACCTCTCGTCCATCCTCCAGCGTTACTCTGAAGCCTTTCGAACCCTGAAGTCGCGGCTCGGGCGGCAAACGCTCCGTCGCGTTACGGATTGCCATCGGCCCGGGCGGACGCTCTTTCGCTTTCTCAGTGTTGAGATACTTGAACATAAACCACAGACCGATCGATACAACAACGGTTAGGGCCGTCAGGACCCCGAGGAATCGGAGAACGGCGCCTGCGTTGATGTCACTAGGCTCGTGGGTGACTTCTACGTTGCGAATGTGCGAGACGTCAGGCGTCTCGGTCCGATGACCATTACCATTACTCATCAGTGACCGCCCATGTGTTGCTGTTCAAGCACCGACTCATATTGCGGATCGTTGATCGGAATCAACGATCGTTTGCCCAACTGCCAGGCGAAAACTGCCAGCCACAAACCGCCAAACCCCACCAGCGCAATTGCATCCAGCCAAACCCAATTACTTTTCCCGAACGCGGGAGCAATCATCCAAATCAAATCCACCATGCGCATGACGATGATCAATACCGCAATCATCATCAGCGTGCGCGGATTGCGCTTCACGCTGCGCGACAGCAGAAACAGAAACGGCGCCGCGAAGTGAAGCAGTCCAATCGCGATGACGGTTGCACCCCATAGACCGGGGATACGCTTCAAATACCAGACGATCTCTTCCGGCAGATTGCCCGACCAGATGATCAGGTACTGCGAAAACGCGAAGTAGGCCCACAGCATCACCAGCGCCAGCAGCAACTTGCCGAGATCGTGAAAGTGCAATGGCGCGACGATGCGTTTCATCGGTTCGTCTTTCGAAAGCACCGCCAGCGCCGCGATCGTAAACGCCAGCGCACTCAAACTCCACGAGGCAACAAAGAGGAAACCGTAGATCGTCGAGAACCATTCCGGTTCGAGGGACATGTACCAGTCGACCGAGGCGAAAGTGACGGTGAAAATCAGCGCCACCATTCCCGGTCCACTCAACGTGCGCATGTTCTTCGTGTAGCGATTGTCGGCGGTGCGATCCTGCAACAGCGACCACCGGTTCAAAAAGTAAGTGAGCAGCAGCCAGACGGCGAAATAGATCACTGCGCGCACGGTAAAGAACGGAAAGTTCAGATACTTGAGCTTGAACTTAACAACTTCATGTTTCGCTGCTTCATCCTTGTCCATCCAATGGTGATACAGCGAGTGCGCGCCCAGCAGGATCGGAATGAACAGCACGGCCATGGCCGGAAGCGTTCGCGTCGATGCTTCCAGTATTCGCCGGATCACAAAACCCCAACCGCCACCGGTCAAGTGTTGCAGCATCAGCAGCGCGATCGAACCGATCGCGATGCCGGTCCAGAACGTCCAGCCGATCAGATACGCGGCAAAGAACCGATCGTGGTCCCACGGCACGAGCATCGCCAGGATCAGCACCACGCCAACAATCAACGCTCGCCGCATGAACTGCGTCAGGTTCGGAGGATTGAACGACGTGCTCATCAGTCGTGTCCCCCGGCTGATGGCGATGGCGAAGCGGCGGGCGAAGCGCCAGGCGAAGCGAGGGGACCGGGAGTTGCGCCCGGCACCGGACTCGCTCCTGGCTGCGCGTTCGGATTTAGCTGGCTCAGTTGCAACGCGCGGATGTAGGCAATGATGGCCCAACGATCCTGCACGGGAATCTGCGCCGCGTACGACGGCATCGCGCCCCAACCGTTTGTAATCGCGTCGAAATAATGCCCGACGGGCGCCTGCCGCAGTCGATCGTCGTTGAACGACGCTGCGCGCCGAAAACCACGACGCACGATCATGCCGTCGCCGTTTCCTGTCATTCCGTGACAAACGACACAGAAAATGTCGTAACGTTCGCGGCCTCGTTTAACCGTCTCTTCGGTCACGGCGAATGGAAAAGTATCAACGTCATCCGCGAAAGGATTTTCTGCCGTACTTTGCGGCGCCCCGGATGAGCCAGACTTCTTGCCTGTGTAGAATTCGGTGTCGGTCCGCAAAAACCCGCGCGGAATGGTCCCGGCGATCGGCTGTCGAGCGGACAGTCCGTCGTTAAAGAACGTCGTCCCGCGATACGGTTTCATCTTGGGCTGGTCCTGCATGTCGCGACGGCACCCAATTGTAATTAGCAGGGCCACCAGGAGCAGGAAGACGGGGAGACGCGGGGACGCGGGGACGGGGAGACGCGGGGACGCGGGGACACGGGGGCGCATGGTCGCCGCGTCGCCGCGTCTCACCTTCACCGCGTCTCCCGTTGCCCCTTTCACGCCTTCTGTCCTCTCAGACTTCCACATCACTAACTTCCGTCGCATTCAAACTCTGCAGGAGCGCGAAAACCTTATCGTGTTCAAACTTCGGATCGTTTGCTTCCACCGCCAGAAAGAACCGGTCGCGGGTCGCGAGCGCGAAGTTCGGCGTGTTGAAAACAGGGTGATAAGGCTGCGGTAACTTGTTCAGGATCAGCATGCCCAGCACCGCCGAAAACGCCGCCGCCAGCACGATGCATTCAAACGTGATCGGAATAAACGCGGGCCAACTGTTGTAGGGCTTGCCGCCGACGTTCAGCGGATAGTCGATCACTTCCATGTAGTACTGCATGCCGAAACCTGCGATCCCGCCCAGCACGCCGCCGATGAAAACGATCAGCGGCAAACTCGTGTGCGTAAATCCAATCGCCTCCGACAACTCCTCGATCGGATACGGCGAGTAACCGTTAATCCGCCGGTAACCCTGCTCGTAAACCTTGCGCGCTGCGTGCACCAGATCGCCGGGCGTCTCAAACTCCGCGATCACTCCGTAAAGCGGCGGCGCGTGACGTCGATGCGGATGATGCGCAGACGACGAGATCGGCCCTGACAACGACGAAGGCCGCTCGACCTCATCTCGCCGTCCGTGTGTCGGGTTCTCTGGATCGTCCTGGGCCATGTCGCTCGCGCTTACTCCTCAACTTCCGCGCTTGGCAGAATCGTTCGCATCTCGAAAATCGAAATCATCGGCAGGAACCGGATAAACAGAAACAGCAGCGTAAAGAAGAAACCGATCGTGCCGATGAACATCGACCAGTCCCAAACCGTGGGCTGGTACATTCCCCACGACGACGGCAGGTAGTCGCGATGCAAACTCGTGACGACGATCACGAACCGCTCGAGCCACATGCCGATACTCACGATGAAAGAAATGATCCAGAGCGCAACCAGGTTCGAACGAACCTTTTTGGACCACAAAAACTGCGGCGCGATGATGTTGCACAAGATCAGCGCCCAGTAATACAGGTTGTACGGGCCGTTCATGCGGTTCCAGATCATGAACCGCTCGTACTTGTTGCCGCTGTACCAACCGAAGAACGCTTCGATGATGTAGCCGTAGCCGACGATTAATCCGGTCGCAAGCATCACCTTCGCCATGTTGTGCATGTGCCGCATGGTGATGAACCCTTCGAGACCGTAGAACCGTCGCAGCGGGATTGTCAGCAGCAACACCATTGCGAAACCGGCGTAGATGGCGCCGGCGACGAAGTACGGCGGGAAGATCGTCGCGTGCCAGCCCGGAATAATGCCTACCGCGAAGTCGAAACTGACGATCGTGTGCACGGAAAGCACGAGCGGCGTTGCGAGTCCGGCCAGCAGCAGGTACGCCATTTCATAGCGATGCCAGTGACGCGCGGAACCGCGCCAGCCCATTGCAAGCGCGCCGTACAGAATTTGAAACGGTTTGCTGCGAGCGCGATCGCGCAAGGTCGCGAAGTCGGGAATCAAACCGACAAACCAGAACATGGCCGACACGGTTGCGTACGTCGAAACCGCGAACACGTCCCACATCAACGGGCTGCGAAATTGCGGCCAGATGCCCATCGTGTTGGGATACGGAAACAGCCAGTACATCAACCACGGACGGCCCAGGTGGAACACCGGATACATGCCCGCCTGCGCCACCGCGAACAACGTCATCGCTTCAGCGAAACGGTTGATCGACGTGCGCCAGCGCTGTCGTAGAAGCAGAAGAATCGCCGAGATCAATGTGCCTGCGTGACCGATGCCGATCCACCAGACGAAGTTGAGAATGTCGACTCCCCACGCAACCGGAACGTTCACGCCCCACAGTCCGATGCCGACGAAAACGAGGTTTGTAATCGCCAGCAGCATCAGTTGGAACAGCGCAAACGAGATCGCGAAACCGAAGAACCACGCCAGCGACGTCTTTCGTTTCAAGACGATCGAGCTGATCTTGTCGGTGACGGATGCAAACGTCAGCCCCGGGTCAATGACCGGAGTGGTCGAGTGCATCGGGCCTTCCATGTATGGTTTTTGCGGTTCTTCAGCCATGTTCTGCAGTCCCCGCTACACCGGTCGTTTCCGGCGTAATTTCCGGATTCGGGTTCTTCAAGTGCGACAAATAAGTTGTGCGCGGTTGCGTGTTCAGCTCGCCGAGTAACGAGTAGTTGCGCTGGTCGGCTTTCAACCTGGAGACGCGGCTTTGCGGATCGTTGATGTCGCCAAAAACGATCACGTCAGTCGGACAAACTGCCTGGCACGCCGTGACGATCTCGCCGTCGCCCACCCTGCGGTTTTCGAGCTCTGCTTGAATCTTCGCGTTTTGAATGCGCTGCACGCAGTAGGTGCACTTCTCCATGACGCCGCGGCTGCGCACGCTCACGTCCGGATTGCGCCGCAGTTGATAAAGGGGTTCGTCCCAGTCCTGGTAAAGGAAGAAATTGAAGCGACGGACTTTGTACGGACAGTTGTTCGAACAGTACTTCGTACCCACGCAGCGGTTGTAGACCATGTCGTTCAGTCCTTCCGCGCTGTGGACCGTCGCGTGCACCGGACACACCGGCTCACACGGCGCTTTCTCGCAGTGCATGCAGGGCACGGGCATGAAGCTGGTGCCTTCAGGCATGCTTGGACTGTCGCCCTGGTAATAGGTGTCGACGCGAATCCAGTGCATCTCGCGACTGCGAATGACTTCCGTTTTGCCGACGATGGGGATGTTGTTTTCAGACTGGCAGGCGATCGTGCAGGCGTTGCAGCCGATGCAGTTGTTCAGATCCAGCGCCATGCCCCACGCGTAGTTCGGCGCGTTCTCAGCCTGGTTTTTGTAGTCGTACTCCGGATAGATGGACGGATGCTCGGGAGTAACGCCGCGGTCATGCGTGGGATGATCGCCCTGACTGCCGCTGTGGAGAAAGTCCTGGAGCGTCTGCGAACGAACGATGTCGCGCGGCTCATGGCTGAAGTTTGGATCTTCGAGGTTGAAGTGGAGCTGCGTCGTGGCAAGCGCGTACTCCTGACCTGTGTTGCGGGCTTGCACGCCTTTGACGAACCACGGTTCGAAAGCCGTGCGGATCTTGTAGGCGTCGAATCCGATCGGTGGACCGTCGGGGTTGCCGCCTACTTGTCCGGCGAGTCGGCGGCCGTAGCCGAGTTGAACCGTGATCACGCCGTCCGGCTGTCCCGGCATGATCCACATCGGGGCTCGCAGCGTCGCTCCTTGCGGGCTGGTCACGTCGATCAGCGGAACGTAATGTTCGCGGCCTTTCACAGCACCGCGATTTGTCGTGATGCCGGCGATCTGCTGGGCCGTGTTTGGACTAACGATCGCGACGTTGTCCCAGGTGACTTTCGTTAACGGTCTCGGCAGTTCCTGCAACCAGCCATTGTTCGCAAACCGGCCGTCGTAGATCGACGGGTCGGTTCGAAACACCAGCTCATAACCGCCAGCCGTCGACGGGGAAGGCTCAGATTGAAGCGTTGGAATAGAAACGGTTTTCGTCGGCAATGCCGAATTCGGAATGAACCCATCGTGAATCGACTGCCGCCACCACTTTTCAAAATCCGCGTTACCTGTTTGCTGCGACTGCCAATAGCCTTTGACGATGTCGTAAGGCTTGCGATCGTATTGATCGGAAAACACAGCCAGCAGCTCGTGCGCTGACTTGCCTTCATGCAAAGGCTCGATCAGCGGTTGCATGATCGTTACGGTGCCGTCGAACGAGCGCGTGTCGCCCCACGTCTCGAGGAAGTGCGCGGCAGGCACGTGCCAATGACACAACTCCGAAGTCTCATCTTTGTACTCACTCAGATGGACGCGCAGCTTCGCTTTTTCCAGTCGTGTTAAGTCGAGCTTCTGATCGATCGGTGTGGAATGGACCGGATTGCCGCCGATGATTACGAGCAAATCAACGCGGCCGGCGTCGAGGTCGTCAACCAGTTCCTGAAGTGACTGTCGTTGATTGACCGGATTAACTTCGAGTGGTTCAGTGTAAAAAACGGTCTTCCCAACATTCCCGAGCTTGTTGTTCAGCGAATGAACGAGCCCGTGGATCAACGCCGGTTGATTGTCGCCGGCGACGACTATACTTGAACCTCTGTGCTGCTCCAGATCTCGCATCAGAGGCTCGAGCCACGGATACTGCGATAGCCCCTGGCGGGAATCAGCCGCAAGCTCTCGCACGATCGATTCGATCTCGCTCGGTTTCACGGTCCACGTGTGATCCGCGCACGCGCCGGTATTCGACGGCGTCGGCTCGATCACGTAAAGCCGGTTCATCTCGCGATTCGCTTCGCTCACTCGCCGCCGCGCAAAAAACTCACGCGCATACCGCAACGTTCCCGGCATCGCAGAAAGGAAATCGCTGTCGATCGAAAGTACTCGCTGTGCGAGATCGAACCGGTACGTCGTATTCACCGGTCCACCGAGCACGTACCGGTTATCTCGATTTGAGGGTTCCCACTGGTGCCACTTTGCCTGCGGAAACGCCTGCCGCAGTTCATTTAGTTGCGCGCCGAGGGACGGCGAAATGATCGTCTCCGTTAAAAACCGCAGCCCGGCGCCCTGTTTCCCGCGTTGCTCGTCGAGCGCCGATCTCATCGCGCCGACAAACTGCGTCCACGTGCGAATGTCTTCACGATACGTAATGGTCTGCGAGCGATCGGGATCGTAGAGGTCGAGTATCGCGGCTTGCGAAAAGATGTCAGTCGCGCTCGAGCCGCGCGGGTCGCGATACGGATCTTCCGCGGGGAAATCCAGAGGCTGATTATTCGGGTGGTCCGGGTTGCCTTCGATCTTCGTCGGCCGTCCCTCGTTACTGCGCACCAAAATTGGCGTCGCAACTCCGAGAAGCGGCATCGCCGTCGCAAAGAACAACGGCTTGCCCGGCACATGTTCTTCCGGTTGATTAACGTACGGAACGATCTTCTCCGGCGGTTGAAACACGCAACCGCTCATGCCCGCAAGCGCGAGCGACGCGCCCATCAACTTGATGAACGTGCGACGCTCGAGTGGATCGTTCCAACCTTCCGCTTGTTGCGGAAACTCACGCGCAACGAATTCACGAAACTCGGGCGTGTCCGCCAACTCTTCAAGACTGCGCCAGTACTTCTTGCCCGTTCGCGGCGCCTCCGCATCCTGCAACGACAGGATGTGATCGCGCATGAGTTTGAAGTTTATGTGACGATCGCTATCGCTCATTTCCGCACTTCTGAATCTTTATCGATGACAAGTCGAACAACTGGTCAGAACCTCTGGACCTTGAACTTTGTAATCCGCTTTCCAACCGATGCCTTGTTGGATCTCCGCGGCGTTCTTGTTTTCGCTTCGCCACGTCATATCGAAGATCTTGTCATTCGGACGCAAGAACCTTTCAGGTTTACGATGACATTCCAAACACCACTCCATCTGTAAGGTCGCCGCCTGAAACGCGATCGGCATGTCGTCGACTCTGCCGTGACACGTCGAACAACCTACGCCTTTGTTCACGTGAATGCTGTGATTGAAGTAAGCGTAGTCAGGAAGGTCGTGTACGCGAATCCACTCGATCGGCTTTTGGTCGCGAAGACTCGCGCGCACGGGTTCGAGATACGGACTATCAGCCCAGATCTGTCGGTGACAGCTCATGCAAGTGTTGGTTGAAGGCATGCCCGCGGATGCGGATGTTTCGACCGACGTGTGACAGTAGCGGCAATCGATGCCGTCGTCGCCAACGTGATGTTTGTGACTAAACTGGACTGGTTGTTGTTTCTCGACCCACTGGCCGGTGTTCCACGACGAACGATTCAGCTCAACGGCGACCCACAACAAAGCGACACCAATGAACACGGCGCCGTAGATCGTGATTTTCGCCAGCGCGTTCGTACTATGATGGAAGATCTGGGGCATTGCCGCAGGATTCGTGAGGGCACGTCACACCGCTACAGCCTTGGGAGACACAACAGCCCACAAACCTTTCACTTTTCGAACTGTTATTGCAAAGTGGTTGTACTTTACCAAATAGATCGCGAATTTCAAATTGGGTTAAATCCGTGTGTAAAGAGTCACGCCGCTGAATCGCGGGCGAGGAGCGCAACACCGATCGGTGCTGCATCGGGACCCAGTTTTGCGGCGACGATTTCAGTGGCTTCAAAACACCGCAAAAATGCGCGTCGCTTAACTTCCTGGATGATCGGATTGAGGATTAATGCGCCGGCGTCCATCACGCCGCCGCCAAGCACGATTCGCTCGATATTCAACAAGTTAATGACAGTTGCTACGCCGGTGCCGATGTATTTTCCGGTGCGCTCGATCATCATCAACGCGAAATCGTCGCCTTCATTTGCTGCGTGCGCGACGTCGTCTGCGGTGAAATTTTTATTGAGTCCGAGTCGCGATAACGAGGAGGTGGAATCGCGATGCAAGCGTTCGCGCGCGCGGCGCACGATGCTGGGTGCGGACGCCACGGTTTCCAAACAACCCGTGTTGCCGCAAACACATTCGAGACCTTCCGTGTCGATCGTGATGTGACCAACTTCGCCGGCGAAACCCGAAGCGCCCGTCCAAAGCTTGCCGTCGAGAATGATCGCGCCGCCGATGCCCGCGCCGATCATCATGTAAAAAAGATTGCGGCTGCCGACACCTGCGCCTGCTTTGTATTCGCCGTAAGCTTCGGCGTTTGCATCGTTTTCGACCTCGACGCGCAGACCAGTGGCGCGCATCAGTTCGCCGTGCAGGTTCTCGACGGTCGCGGACGGTAGATCGCGCGCGGTTACAACGCGATCGGTTTGACGGTTGACCAGTCCGGGAATGGCAACGCCGATTGCGGCAACGTTTCCTCCGGAGGAACGCAGTTCTGCCGCGGTCTCCGCTAATTGCGCGACGATGTTTTCCGGAGTGAAGTCGATCTCGCGACGGGTGATGATTTGGCCCTCGTTATCGACCAGCGCGGCCCGCGCATGTAAGCCTGAAACGTTGATACCGATGAAGTTTGGCGCCGGAGCGGTCATGGTAGTTAGTCTGGTCTGGGGCGGATGCAGTTGCGTTGGACGAAGCATAGACGAGGGTTTCAGGGCTGTCAAACAGGTGCTTCTGCGAGTAGAATTGGCCGGGACCTTGAGCTTAGTGCTTTGTACTTTGATCTTTGTTCGCTAGCTGAGAGTCTCGATTACAACGATCCGTTCGAGATACGAACAAAGTACAAAGCACCAAGCACTAAGCTCTCGGCACGAACCGATGCAAATCCAAACCATCCTCCTACCCACAGATTTTAGTGAATGTGGGAACTATGCCCTCTCATACGCGGCCTCGCTGGCGAAGACCTTCAAGGCCTCGATTATCTGCATCCACGTGATCGAGCCGATTGTGCCGACGGTCGGTTACTCGGGGATGGCAGAACCGTTGCCAATTGCCGACATCGCCGAACAACTCGAAGACTCCGCGGAACGCGAGTTGCCAAAGCTCGCAGAGTGCGAGGAGTGCGCGGGCATCGACATCGAGGAGCTGGTTGTTCATGGTGAAGCGGCTTCCGAGATCGTGCGCGTCGCGAAAGAACGTGAAGCTGACCTGATTGTCATTGCGTCGCATGGCCGTACGGGTTTGGGTCGAATAATCTTCGGTTCAACAGCCGAATCGGTGGTGCGACATGCCTCGTGTCCGGTGCTGGTGGTGAAACCACCCCAGGAAGAAACACCGGACAGTAGTCAATAACGAGCCCTCCAGTTTATTCTTGTCGCCGCACGGCGCGGCCGGCACGGCCGGCAACACGGATCAATCCCGGATCTTGCATGCACCTCGACTTTCTTTACGACCTTATCGGCCAATATGGACTGTACGCAGTGCTCATCCTGGTGATGATCGAGGGTGACATCACGCTGCTGATCGCGGGCGTTTTGGCGCACAGCAGCTTTTTCGGTGAATACAGCTTTGCGCGGGTATTGATTTGGGGAACGATTGGCGGTTGCGCCAGCGATAACATCGCGTATTTCGCCGGACGCGCGTTTTGCGAAGGCGTCAGAGAGGTCCGTTTCTATCGCGCCGCCAAACCGCGACTCGAAAGACTCACAAACAAGTTTGGTCCGCTCACGATTTTTCTTTCGAAGTACATTTACGGATTGCGTTGGGCGGCGTGTGTTTTCTACGGCGTCGGGCGAATGCCTTACCTGCGTTTTCTGTTCCTATCGTTTACGAGCTGTTTTCTGTGGGTTTTTGTGCTGGCGGGCGCCGGATACTTCTTCAGCGGCGCTGTGATGGGTTTGATCGGCGACTTCCAGCGGCTCGGAAAAGTATTGCTCGTGATCGTGGTAGTGGGAATCGCGGCTTTCTATTTCGCCGAACGGTTCTGGATCTCGCGGAAAGTTGAAGAGGTCAATCCCGAACGATTGCAGGAACTCGAACACGCGGCGTCGGAAAAGTTACAGGATCTGCGCGAAGAGATTCAGGAACACATGCCGTTCAAGCAACACCGCGGCGAGCATAAAGAGCGTAAAAGCGACGGCGATTGAAATAATGCTTTGAGCTTTGTGCTTGGTTCTTGGTACTTTGTAGTGGTCTTGAACAAAGTACAAAACTCAAAGTTCCAAGTTCTAATTAACAACAAGTTGGCGAAAAGATGATTATTGAGTCTTCAGCACCGCCGCGCGTCGATCTGGCGGGCGGCACGATCGACATTTGGCCTTTATACCTCTTCCATCCTGGCGCTACGACAGTCAATTTCGCACTTTCACTCAAGGCGAGCTGCCGCATCGAGACGCGTGACGACGGGCGTATCGTACTCGAGTCGCGTGATCGGAAAGTCGCGTTTGAAACTGAGCTTTCAGCAATTGAGGATCTGTTGCTTGAGGAGCGGCTCGAACTGGTTTCGAAGCTCGTTCACTTTTTCAAACCCACCACCGGGTTTCACATGGTCGTCGACAGCAATGTCCCCGCAGGAGCGGGACTCGGCGGTTCGTCAGCACTCGCGATCGCATGTATCGGCGCGTTGAATCGATTGGTTGGGAATCGTTACGACGAGCGGAAGTTCATCACGATCGCGGCGAATATCGAGTCGACCGTGATACGGGTGCCGGCGGGTTTTCAGGATTACTTTCCGCCGATGTACGGATCGGTGTCGTGCGTGCATTTCCGTCCTGACGGAATGGAAAGAGAAGCGCTGGACGTCAACATCGACGAGCTCGAACGACGTATCGCGATCTGCTACACGGGCGAGCCGCGGCTTTCCGGAATCAATAACTGGGAGATTTACAAGCGTCACATCGATGGCGATACGGAGTTGTTTGAACTCTTCGACGGCATTCGTGATTCGGCGCGCAACATTCGCGAGGCGCTACTCGCCGACGATTGGGGTCGCGTTGCGGAAACGATGAAGAACGCCTACCCGAATCGCAAGCGTTTGGCGCCGACGATCACGACGCCGCAGATGGACATGCTTGTCGCGAAGGCGCTGGAGAATGGAGCTGAAGCGGCGAAGGTGTGTGGCGCCGGTGGCGGCGGATGTATCGCCTTCCTCTGTGCGCCAGGCAGACGCGCCGACGTCGAGGCCGCGTTGGCCAGTGAAGAAGGCGCTGAAGTTTTGGATTGGAAAGTCGCTCGTCAGGGACTAACTGTTACCACGGATTCCTGAATTTATTTAGATCCGTGTTAACCGCCCTCGGAGCGTTGTTTGGCTGCAGCGGACAAAGCGGCGAGTCGCGCGACTTTTTGTTCGAATGTCTCACCGGGGACGGGTCCGGTATCAACCACGCCAACGTAAGTAGAGCGTTTCATCAGCGTGCGATCTGCATTGCCGGTCGGTTTGTGTCCGGCTGAAGGAGCAGGACTCGAGGGAGCGGGGGTTGGTGCAGCAGCCGGGGTTGATTCGGTTTCGGCGACAGGAGCTGCGACAGGAGCTGCGGCCACGGGCTCAGGTCCACCACCTTCTTCCTGACGCTGTTTCGCCGCAGCCGACAGCGCTTTCAACCGCGCAACCTTCTGCTCGAAACTCTCACCCGCCACTGGTCCAGTGTCAGTGACACCAGCGTAAGTCGAACGCTTGAACAACTGACGATTCGGATTTTGTCCCAGCGTTTTGTGTTCGGCAGGTTTCGCGGGAGCCGCAGGCGCCGCGGGTTTCGCCGCTGCCGGTGCCGCTGCTGCCGGTGCCGCTGCTTTGGGCGCCGCAGCAGCCGGCTTCGCCGCCGGAGCAGGCGCAGCATGACCACTAGCGGTCTCGACCATCACGAAAACGCCGCGCTCGTTCTTCTTGATCACCGGCAGCGTCCCACCTGCCGCCTGTAACAACGCCGTCAACTCCGCTTCGACAAACCGCACCTGCTTATTCGGATCGCGCACGTGGCCCAAAGGCGGTCCCATGTACAACTGTCCGCACGTCTGGCATTTGAAAAGCACATCGTCGCCGCGCAAGTGAATCTTCGCGGCCTCACCCGCCGTGCCCAACTGCTTCAGATGCCCGTTGCAGAGCTTTCCTTTTTCGTTCTTCTCGTTGCAAACCGTCTGCGCGTTCGTGATCGGTTTGGGGACGGACGCAATTGTTGTGTCGGTAGCCGCCATAGTTGGAAGCGAATCTTAGAAATCACAAATGAACATTGTCAAATGATATTCTCGCGGGAATGCTCGAGAATCTTACCGGGAAACTCTGGCGACTGCTACCGGCGCGGTTTCGTCGCTGGAGTATGCGCGCGACGCACGCGCGATTCACTGTTACGGCCGGCGCGATCGTGTTCAACGACTCCGGCCAGGTGTTACTGCTGAAACATCGTTTTCGCGCGGGCAGCGGTTGGGGTTTGCCCGGCGGGTTTCTCGAAGCAGGCGAACAACCACTCGACGCCCTGCGACGCGAGTTGCGCGAAGAGATCGGAATGGAGATCAAAGACGCGGTCGTGTTCGCGACGCGATCATTTAGCAAACCGCAGCAGGTAGAAGTCTTGTACCTTTGCCATGCAAACGGATCGGTGCAGCCGCAGAACGTGGAGATTGAGCGGGCGGAGTGGTTTTCGTTGAAATCTTTGCCGGACGGTTTGCCGAAAGATCAGCGACTTTTCATCGAACGTGCCGCTCGCGATGGAGCAAATGGGCGCGATTGAGGTATGCTCTCGCGCGAATAACAATCACAAAGCAACAAGCAGCGGCATAACTCGAAAACATTCTGGAGAACCCAATGGTCGAGCTGATTCCATCACAAGACTCAGTAATGCAGATTCTGAAGAAGACGGGCGCGTTTCGCGAGGGTCACTTCGTTTATCCGAACGGCAAACACTCACCACACTACTTTCAAATGCCCCTGGCTTTTCGGTACTACGACACCGCCCGCGTACTCGCGGTGGCGCTGAGCCGGAAGTTTCGACTCGAAAAGGACATCTCCAGTCAGTTGCCGAAGATATCCATAATCAGTCCGAGTTCGGGCGGAATTCCGGTCGCGTTTGGCGTGCGCGACGCGCTCAACGCCGAGCAGATTTACTGGGCTGAGCAGGAACATGGACAGCGCATGTTTCGCCAGTACGTGAATCAGGGCGAAGTGAATCCCTGCATCGTCGTCGACGACATCATTCGTAGCGGTAAGGCGATCGAAGAGACGGTCGCACTCGTGAAGTCGCTCGGCGCGAAGATCATCGGCTGTGGCGCGATCGTGCGCTTCGACTCCGCGCCGAACGAGATCGAAGGCGTGGAGATCAAATCGCTTGTCGATTACGACGTGAAGATCTATGCAAAAGCTGATGACTGTGTCGAGTGTAAGGACGCGGTCAGCGCCGAGACCGTGCGATTCTAAAAATCCGCGGATTAAATCTCGTGACGGTTGGACAGCGCCTTGTCCATCGTCACTTCATCAACATATTCGAGATCGCTTCCCACCGGCATTCCCATCGCGATCCGCGTAACGCGTATTCCCAATGGTTTTAGCAAGCGGCTGATATAGTTTGCAGTTGCTTCGCCTTCCGTCGTCGGGTTGGTGGCAAGTATCACTTCCGTCACAGCCACACCGTCATTATTCTCCGGCTTCAAACGCGGCAAAAGGTTCGCCAAATGCAATTCGCCTGGCCCGATATGACGTATCGGCGAAAGACTGCCATGCAGCACGTGATAGACGCCTTTGAAGCTGCGCGTCTTTTCGACGGCAACGAGACTGTGCGGCTCCTCGACGACACAGATAACAGAATGATCTCGCGTCGGCGACGAACAAAACCGGCACGGATCGACGTCCGTGAGGTTGTTGCAGATCGAACAAAGAACGATGCGCTGCTTTACATCTCTGATGGCCGCGATCAGTCGTTCAAGATCCGGTTCCGGCGTCCGCATTAAGTAGAACGCCAGTCGCTGCGCAGACTTCTGCCCAATGCTCGGCAGCCGTTTCAGTTCGTCAATGAGTTTAGTTACGGGTTCGGCGTACTCTAACATTTGCAGGTAGGCGCATTAACCGAAGAGATCACCCGAGCAATCCACCAAGTCCTGGCGGCAACATTCCACCCAACTTCCCCTTCATCGCTTCATCAACTTTCCGGTTGGCTTCGTTCGCCGCAGCCACGATCAAATCCTGAAGCATCTCGACGTCGCCATCCTTCACCGCCTCGGGATCGATCTTCAACGCCGTGATTTCATGATTGCCTTTCATCTGCACCGACACCACACCGCCACCCGCTGAAGCTTCGACGCGCAGCTCTTCCATCTCCTTCTGCATCTTCTCCTGCATGACCTGCGCCTGCTTCATCATCTGCTGAATGTTCAAACCGCCTGGAAATTTCATTTGTCTGATACCTCTCCAAATTGGCTGTTAATCTGTGTCATCATCGTAGCACCTTTCCCCTAAAAGGAACCACGGATGAATAAACCAGATCAAATCCTAAAAGCGCACATCAACCTTTATTACGACCTTCAGCCTGCCGCAAATTCGGGCGCTCCGCTTTTGATCGCACTCCACGGTTACGGCGCGTTCAAGGAGCAGATGATGCGCGAGGCGCAACAGATGGCGCCTGACGGTTTCGCGATTGCTTCGTTACAAGGCTTTCATCAGCACATGAAGGAACCACGACAGCCGGGTGGACCATTGCGGTTCGGTTTCGGTTGGCTGACCAGTTATCGCAGTGACGAGTCAGTCGCGATCCATCACCAGGCCGTAATCGATCTGATCGATCGTTTAGCCGGCGATGGCGTGGCGGATCGATCGCGCGTGTTTCTGTTGGGCTTCTCGCAATCGTGTGCGTTGAACTATCGCTTTGCGTTTACGCATCCCGAACATTTGCGCGGCGTCGTCGGAATCTGTGGTGGGATTCCTGGCGATTGGGAAACGAGTTCGGTCTATCGCCCGGCGCCGATCGACGTGTTTCATCTGGCTGGGACGGAAGACGAGTTCTATCCGCCGGCCCGCGTCGCGGATTATGAGAAACAATTGGGAACGCGGGCCCGCTCGGTGGCGTCTAAGAGCTACCGGGCCGCGCACGAGATCGTTGCGGAGATGCGCGCCGACGTGAAGCAGTGGTTGGCCCAACATGCCGTTTCGTAGGTTTCTTTCGTTAGAAGTAGCTCTGGTGGTTCTGCTTTTGGCGGTCGCAGGTTGCGAGCGGCGGCAGATGTACACGCTGAATCAGGGACCGCCGGTGCCGCCGAGTCCGAAAACCACGCCGCTTCCTGACACCGCTTCTCCTCAGCTCAAGCAAATGTTAGACGGTGCGATCGCGCAGGCCGGAGTTACGACGGGCTACGATCCGGCATATGTTGCGCTCGAATATCCCGGCGGCGACGTAGACGAAAAGACCGGCGTTTGTTCTGACGTCGTTGTGCGGGCGTTTCGCAAGGCGGGCATCGATCTGCAAAAAGAAGTTCATGAGGACATGAAGGCGGCGCGATCGGAATACCCGACGAAATGGGGTGCAAACTCGCCTGACAAGAATATCGATCACCGGCGCGTTTTGAACCTGATGAAGTACTTCGAGCGTCGGGGAAAATCGCTGCCCATCAGAGACGACGCCGCTGATTATCAGCCGGGCGATATCGTCGCGTGGGAGTTGAGTAGCGGCATCGATCACATCGGCATCGTCACCAACATGATCTCCGACTCCGACAAACGCCTCCTCATCGTTCACAACATCGGTGCCGGCACGCGCATCGAAGACGTCCTCCTCGCCTGGACCATCAAAGGCCACTACAGATTCTTTTAATCCGCGTTTCTAAATCCTTGTCGCCTTAATAACAGCCGTGATATACAACGCGGGCTTTGACCACTCCCCCTCCAAACGTTGCTGAACTGGAACGTGACGTCGAGGCGCGAAGCGGCGTCTTGAAGAAGGAGCTCGGTCTGTTCGATCTCGTGCTCACGCAAGTCGTCTTCGTCGTCGGTACATTCTGGGTTGGTTGGGCGGCGAGATTAGGCGACGAGCAAAACGTTTTCTGGATCCTCGCTATCGTCACGTTCTACTTGCCGCTCGCCGCCGCAGTGATCTTTCTCAATCGCCTCATGCCACTCGAAGGCGGTCTCTATCAATGGGCCAAACTCGCTTTCAACGACTTCGTCGCCTTCATGGTGGGTTGGAACCTCTGGGTCTTCGCGATCTCGATCCTCGCCGGCATCGGATTGGTCGTTACCACAAACATCGCTTACGCGATTGGACCATCAGCCGCATGGATGAAAGACGCGCCCCGGGTGATCCTGCCGATCAGTTTCGTTCTGGTGATCGGCATGGTCGTCGCAGCCATGCGAGGTCTGGCTCTCGGCAAATGGATTCACAACGTCGGCGCCTTAGTGCACCTGCTGACTTTCGCGATCCTGATCTTACTTCCGCTCGTCGCCTTCTCAGCGGCATCGGGCTTGACATACCGGCCGTTTGCAATCCAGTTTCCAACCTTCTCCGAGTACAACATCAACGTCGCCAGCAAGCTCGCACTCGGCGCACTAACCGGTTTCGAATACGTCGCGATCCTCGCCGGCGAAACGCGTTCGCCCGCGCGAAACATCGGGCGCTCCGTCGTGATCGCGTCGCCCATCATCGCGCTGATGTTTATCCTCGGCACCAGTTCCGTGCTCGCATTTGTACCGCGCGACCAGGCGGACGTAATTGGACCAATCCCGCAAGTGCTTTCGATCGGATTTCGCTCGCTGGGCTGGGTCGGAACAATCGGCTCGATCGCGATTCTCGGTATCACCGTGCGATCGATCGCGCTCATGAGTATTTACTTCGCCGGAAACACGCGCCTGCCGATGGTTGCCGGGTGGGACCGCTTGTTACCCGGATGGTTTAGTCGTCTGCATCCGAAATACAAGACGCCGGTCAATTCGATTTTGTTTGTGGGCGCGGTGACGATGGTGCTCGCCGGTCTGAGCCTGGCGGGCGTGCAGGCGCACGAAGCGTTTCAACTGATCGACAACGCGGGCGGCGTGTTTTACGCGCTGACGTATCTCGTGCTGTTTGCGATACCGTTGTTTGGCATGAAAGCCCTCGGCGTGAAAGCGCCGTGGTGGCTGAAGATCGCGTGCGCTTCGGGATTCATTGTCACTTTGATTTATATTCGGTTCTCCATCGCTCCGATTACGGAAGTCGGAAGTCTGCTCTCGTTTGCGTTGAAGATAGCGGGTACAGTGTTGATAGCAAACGCTGTCGGCATCGCGATTTATGTCCTCGGAAAGAAAAAGTAGCACCCTCGCGGTTGTTAACTGTGGCCAGTTAGTGACGCTTGCCGGGCCGGCACGTCCGCGCGTCGGTGCGGAGATGCGCGAGCTTGGGATCATTGCGGATGGCGCAATTATTGTTCGTGAGGGGTTGATCGAGGAAGTTGGGACCACGGAACAAATCAAATCACTAATCGATAGTGACTGCGAATTAGTCGACGCGGGTCGGTGTGTTGTGTTGCCGGGGTTTGTCGATGCACACACGCATCCGGTCTTCTCAGGCACACGTGTGGATGAATTTGAACAACGCGCCGAAGGAGCGACGTACGAGGAGATCGCCGCACGCGGCGGCGGAATACAATCCACCGTTAACGCGACCCGCGGCGTCCACGACGACATGTTGGTTCATGAGTCATGTGGCTACATTGACTGGTTCCTTCGCTGCGGAACAACGACCATCGAGGCGAAGTCGGGTTACGGATTGTCGCTCGAGGACGAGCTCAAGATCCTCCGGGTCATAAGAAAACTTGGTCATGGAGGCTTACGTTACGTACCGACGTTCCTCGGAGCACACAGCGTCCCGCCGGAATATCGTTCACGACGCGATGAGTATGTTTCGTTGATCATTGAGGAGATGCTGCCCGCCGTCGCAAGTCAAAACCTGGCCGAGTTTTGCGATGTATTCTGCGAGCGAAACGTATTCACCATTGATGAATCGCGGAAAATACTTTCCGCTGCACGAGATCACGGGTTGGGGTTGCGAATTCACGCCGATCAGCTCTCACTGTCAGGCGGCGCACAGTTAGCCGCCGAACTTGGAACCGTCACTGCAGATCACCTCGAACACACCGACGCTGCGGCCATCGCAGCACTGAAGTCCGCGGGCGTGCAGCCCGTGCTACTTCCCGGATCTGTTTACGCGCTCGGATCGTCTCGTTATCCGGCTGCTCGCGAGATGATCGACGCCGGGTTAGCTGTCGTACTCGCGACTGATTTCAATCCCGGTTCTTCACCGACGCCTTCAATGAACATGATCCTGTCGCTCGCTTCAACACACATGAAGATGACACCCGCGGAGTCGATCACCGCGGCGACGATCAACGCTGCCTACAGCTTGAATCGCGGCGCGCAACTCGGATCGATCGAGCCAGGCAAGATCGCCGACTTCGTCATTCACGAACACTTCGATTATCGCGATCTCGCTTACTTCTTCGGGTTCGTATCCGCTGACCAGGTTTACAGCTCCGGCACGCTCGTAGTTGATCGATACTTTTAGAGATCAGTGTCCTCAAAAACCGGTTGACGCTCACTCAGTTGTACCTTATGATTCGGGGCAACACTGGAAAGGAGGTGATTCAAAAAATTTATGAGTTCTTATCACAGTGAGGTGGCTGCGGCCTGACCTCTGAACCAGCTAACTCGTTAGGATTCTGGTTCGGTAGTCTCTCTGCTTAGTGCTCCTCCTTTCTGGAAGCTGCACACAGTCAGCCTCAGGCCAATCCCAACAGTTCACCGAAGCCGTCCACGGTCACGATCGTGGACGGCTTTTTTATCAGCAATTTTCCCGTGACGTCGGCCGAAGCCCAACGGATCTCACATTATGGCTTTCGCGTTGGCGATGGTGATGCAGCCGGTGACGGAGTTGCGTCGGGAGGTTGTTGTTCTGAAGCTGGAATCCTTGACGGATCGGGATTGTCGGGTGAGGAGTGCAGGTGAATGGCCTTCCAGCCCTGTGCGAAGCGTTTGAAGACGAGCGTCATACGACCTGTGACCGTTTCCGGTGTGCCTTTGTAAGTTTGCGACTGCGTCCACTGGCACGTCACGAGCGCGCCATCCCGTCCCATCATGTAGACGGCCTTGTCACGCACTTCCAACTTCACGTCTTTGATCTGCGGATACGAACTCTCGCGGTTCTTGCGAACCTGCTCCCAGCCTTTCGTCACCGTACCGTTGTAATTGAACAGATTGAGCTGCGGATTGTTCCAATAGACGCTCATCACCTCATTCACGCTCGAGTGCTCGATACCGGCAACGAGCTTATCGAACGCGGCCATCACCGCTTGCGGATCTGATTGCGGCGTTGCGGGCGCCGCAGGCTTCGTCTGAGCGTAAACCACCGACGAAATACAAAGCAGAGCAAAGATCAGAAAAATCCGTGTTTTCATCGAACTCTCCTTAGTTGAAAGGCACACCACTTCTCAATCGTTGCACAGACGCATCGCGTCCAAGCACGTCGAAGATCTCAAACATCGACGGTCCAACCGCCTGCCCCGTAAGCATCGTCCGCGACCCGTTGATCAGCAAACCCGCTTTTACACCGGCTTCTTCAGCAAACGCTCGCAACGCCGCCTCCGACGTGTCCGCATTGAACGGCTCAACCGCTTCGAGCCTGTCGGCCAAACCCGACAACAGCTCACGCATCCGCGGCTCCTTGCGCAAGTTCTTATTCACCGCCGACTCTTCAAAATCGAAGTCCTCGGAAAAATACGCGCGTCCCTGCTCCGAAAAGTCTTTCAGCGTGAAGAAGCGCTGACGAATCATGTCGATCGTCTTCAACAACCAATCACGATCGTCGTCGTCATATTCCTCACGCCACAACTTGTTCGCCCGCAACTCCGCTTTCACCATCGGCATCAACTGTTCCAACGGCATCGTGCGAATGTACTCGGCGTTCATCCACAGCGCTTTGTCGTCAGTCCAGCGACGCGGATCGTTTTCATGAAAGTTGAAGATCGCATTCGCCCGCCCAATGCCTTCGAGCGAAAACGCCTGCACCAACTCTTCCTTACTGAATATCTCTTTCCCATCCGGCGGCGCCCACCCAAGCAACGCCAGAAAGTTGCGAAACGCTGCCGGCACAAAACCACGATCGCGATACGTTGTCAGCGAAACAACTTCGCCGTGCTTCCGTTTCGATAGCTTGCCTTTGTTTGGCGCCAGAATCAGCGGCAGGTGCGCAAACCGCGGCACTTCCGCGCCGAGCGCCTCGTAAATCAGGATCTGCTTGTGCGTGTTCGTGAGATGGTCCTGTCCGCGGATCACATGCGTGATGCCCATCTCGATGTCGTCGATCACCACTGAAAGGTTGTAAAGCGGATGACCTCCCGAACGCAGCAACACGAGATCTTCGATCTCCGAATGGTCGCGTTCCTGTGGTCCATAAACGATGTCGTCAAACTTCGTCTGCCCTTGGGCCGGCACCTTCAACCGCACCGCGAACGGCTCGCCGGCGGCGGCACGTCGATCAGATTCTTCTTTCGGCAGGTCGCGATACGGATTGCTGCGCTGGTCCACGCCTTCAAGAGACTGCGCGCGAGCGCGTTCCGCGACCTCCTGCTTAACGACGTTGTCGGCGCGCTGTTCTTTCGGAGTGAAGTCGCGATAGGCCTTGCCCTCTTCCAGCAACCGGTTCGCTGCCGCGACATGTTTCGGCGCGTTGTCTGACTGGAACACGAGATCTTCGTCGTAATCGAGTCCGAGCCATTCGAGTCCGTCGATAATCGAGCGCGTCGACTCGTCGGTAGAACGTTGCAGATCGGTATCCTCGATGCGCAAGAGAAACTTGCCGCCGGACTTGCGAGCGTAGAGCCAGTTGAAGAGTGCTGAGCGGGCGGCGCCGATGTGCAGGTAGCCCGTGGGTGATGGTGCGAAGCGTACGCGGACAGTCATGGCAATAAAAAAGTAGTCAGCAGTCAGGGTTCAGTGAGAAGAGTCTACTGAAAAGCTGGCTACTAACTACTGACCAAAGTCTGGCGGAGATGACAGGATTCGAACCTGTGAAGGGCTTTTGACCCTTAACGGTTTAGCAAACCGCCGCCTTCAGCCACTCGGCCACATCTCCGTGCCTAATCAGGCGAAGACCAATTCTAGTCGGGAGTGCCGGATTGTCAAGGAATGGCTGAATCGGCACTGGATTTCGCCAGCCATTGTCGCACTTCGCGAAAGATCTTCGAGGCACACGGATGCGCGGGATCGGCCAAACGATAGTGGGTCCACTTTCCGTCGCGTCGCGCAGAGACTAATCCGGCGCGGCGGAGATACGCGAGGTGCCGCGAGACTTTTGATTGATGCGTCTTGAGCACCTCGACGCAGGAGCACACGCAAACCTCGTTGTCGCCCAAGAGCTGGATCAGCCGGAGGCGCGTTGGATCGGCGAGCGCCTTGAAAACCAATTCAATCTTGAAATCCGTGTCGTCCTGCATCTCCGGCCGCCTGCCTGTCGTATGAGCCAATGGGCTAAACGATTGGGCCCGGAGGCGAGTTCCTGAGCATGTACGCCCGCCAGAGGTCCTGATCAGGTACAAGCGAGAGGTCAATATATTTTTTAGAGACAGGGTCGATTTTGAGTTGACAACTCGCTTCGCACAGAGTACTTTGCAGTACCAAGCACGTGGCCGATGTGAGGATGAAAATGGGCTTGCGTAGCAAAAACCGGCGATTGGAGTACAATGCCGCCACAATGAGTCTTCTCGAGAGTATTAACTCGCCCGCCGACCTGCGCGCGCTACCAGTTGAACAACT
>JAICGQ010000011.1 GCA_025923035.1 Pyrinomonadaceae bacterium
CATACTGTAGTAGCAGTTTGTAATTCATGGAGTTTTCGCACGGCTGCCGGGTTTGACCACCGGCTCACCCAACTTGCACGCGTCACAAGCGGAGGCTTCAACGGACGCGACTTTCAACGATGCCAACGCCGTCCGCGGCACCCCAACCTCCGCCGCGCCTGCGGAGCGATCGATGATCGACGCAGCCGCAACGACGTCAGCCCCGGCAGCAATCAAGGCATCGATCGTCTCGCGCGTCGAACCGCCAGTCGTGATCACATCTTCGACCACTAACGTCTTCTCATGCGGCCGAACCGTGAAGCCGCGACGCAACGTCATCTGTCCGGCTTCGCGCTCGGTCCAGATGAACCGCGCGCCCAACGCGCGCGCCACTTCGTGCCCGATCACGATCCCGCCAATCGCCGGCGACGCCACCAACTCGATTCCCTGCCCGGCAAACTGCCGCGCGATCGCTTCACCAAACGCCGCCGCCTTCTCGGGAAACTGAAGCACGCGCGCGCACTGCAAATAGACGGTGCTATGCAATCCGCTCGTCAATTGGAAATGACCCTCGAGCAGCGCCTCGGTCTCTCGGAACTGATTTATCACTTCGTCAGCGTTCATTTTCACCTCGTAAAACGGGCCGCCGTGCTACAATCCGAGCCCGAATGCCGCCTTACCCCAATTTAGTTTCTGACTCGACGCTCGTTCAGGACACAATCGATCTTCTCACCGGCTCCGGCGGACGCGCGCCCGCTACCGAAATCGTCGACGCAGTTTTCAAACTATCTCATGTAGACGACGAACTCGCTGGTCTACTCGTTGCCGATCTCGTGCGCAACGATCGGCGTTTCAGAATCGAGAACCACACTGTCGAACTGCTACAGGACGATCGCCAGTCGCGACTTTTGAAGGACCTCGACTTTGTTGTCGTCGACGTAGAAGCTACCGGCGCGAAGACACCGCCCAATCGACTGATCGAGCTCGGCGCCTATCGCATTCGACATGGGCGCATCGCCGGCAAGTTTCTTTCACTCGTCAATCCGGAAATTCCGATTCCGCGTTTCGTCGCGTCACTCACGGGCATTTCAAACGAGATGGTGAAACAGGCGCCTGTCTTTGCCGATGTCGCACCGCAATGGCTCGACTTCGTCAGCGATTCGGTCCTGATCGCCCACAACTCGAATTTCGACGCCAACTTCCTGAACCACGAGATCTCGCGCGTCTATCCCGGACATCGCATGATGAATCCGCACCTCTGCACGGTGAAACTCTCACGACGGGTGTTGCCGGAACTGCTCAATCACAGGCTCGACACAATCGCCGAACACTTCTCGATTCCCATCGCGAGCAGGCATCGCGCCGGTTGCGACGCGCTCGCCACCGCGGAGATCTTTATTCAACTACTGCCCAAACTCGAAGCAATTCACGGCGTCAAAGATCTCGCTGATCTCTGTTTTCTCAACGACCTCGAAGATACCCAGATCAAAATCACCAACGCGAGTGCCAATCCGATCCACGGGTAGTATTGCGCGAGTATCGCTTTCGCTTCCGCGCCGTATCGCACCGCCAGATATCCTTCCAACAGAAAACGAAATGCGCGTCCCGCAACGATGGCGATCATGAAACGCGTCAGGCTGAACCGGAACACACCCGCAGTGACGACGAACAACTTGAACGGAAACGGCGGCGGCAACAACGTCGCGACCAGCACCGCGGCCATGTCGTAACGCTCGATCAATTCTTTCACGCGCTGCTGTTTTGCTTCGGAGAACCGTCGCAGTGCACGCGATCCGGCGCGGCGTGAAACTAGATAAAGGATCCAGCAGCCGAGCGCCGATCCGGCTGTCGCCATGAACGCGTACAGCACCATCCAGCGAGGGTGCGCAGTCGTCAGGATAATCATCAACGCGTCGGCACTGCTCGGCAACGGCACAAACGTCGAATCGAGCAGCGCGACGATAAACAGGCCAAAGGCTCCGAATGTAATCAGATATTCGGACACTTTCGTGAGGCCTTTTGTTACAGGACTAAGAAAAGATTTCAATCAACCGACCCTTTCGGAGGTATCGACGGGCTGTTCGACGGTGTCATCGTTCGCGGCACGCGCCAAACTTTTATTACGACGATTAACTATCAGATAAACAACGAGCGCCACAAGCACGAGCGAGCCGACGATGCTGACGATCGTCAGCCCGTTATCTTTCAAAAACAGCAACACCCGCCGGCCGTAGAACACCGCGAGTATGCCTTCGACGTAGTAACGGAACGATCGCGCGATCATCACCGTCGTCAGAAACTTCCAACGCGGATACTCGAGCGCTCCGGCCGTCGCGACGAAGATCTTGAACGGCAGCGGCGGCGGCAGTATCGCCGGAATTCCGATCGCCAGAAAACCAAACCGTTCGTACGCTCTCTCGACGCGCTTGATCTGCTCCAGTTTGAAGCGCTTGCGCAGCAAGGTTTGTCCACCGCGCCGCACGATCGTGTAGAGAATATTGCAGCCGATGACAGATCCAGCAGCAGCAAACAGCGGAAAGTAAAAGACGGCCGTGGGGTATTTGTAACAACGTCCGACGACGAGATAGTCGTTGATTTCAGGCAGCGATAGAAGCGACGAATCGAGCGCGCCGATGATCACCATCGCGGGTGCCGCGATGTACAGAGGCATACTGATGACGTTTACTTCCAGCCATTGTGCCACCCGCCATAACCAGTCGCCCATATAATTCCTGGTTACTTGACGGGCGCGAAGACAGCCGGTGTGTCGTAAGTAACTCCAACCGTGAATCCTGAGTTTGGACTAAAGCTGGTGAGACCCTTGATGCCCGCGAAATCGAAACGTAATCCGGAAGCCCGGATCTGCATGCCGAGCCGCGCTTCGGCCATCGACTCGGTGCCGAGGGGGCCATTACCGGGACGCGTATTGGCGCGGCCGTTGACCTCACCCGCAACGCTGAACTGTTTGTTGATGCGAAAGATTCCGGCGAGCCCGTAAGTGATCACGTCGTTCTGCGAGAACAGTTCGGTGGGCGCGGTGAGAATCGCCATTCCGAGATTGCCGAAAGTATTGAAGCGTCCCTCCTGGCCAAACTTCTTCCCGACGAGGATCGAGCCGAACGCGTTTGTCTGGTTCAGTCCGATGCCCGTCGCCTGGCTTGAATTGGGTAGTTGTACGCCGAAGCGAAATCCGAGCGATGGACCGCGGCGCGTTTCGTTGCGAAGTTTGAACTTGGCCGCGAGGGTGAAATCGCCAGTGTCGTTGGAGGAATTCGCGCCGGGCAGGAGTTCGAGCGAAATCGCTGACGGCCCGCGCGAGTTGATGCTGAGATAGTTCTGGGCGACGCCCTCGATCTGAAACTCGACGTTCGGTCCCATGCCGAAACTGATACCGATGACCCCGACGCGCGTCAGATCGCCCCTGAGGCCGGAGACCGAATAGTTCGCGCCCTGCATGAAGTCGATACCCGCTTCGATCCGGACGGTGCCCGGCGTGATGATGTCGACGTCTTCGGTGAGCAGCGGCCGTTGTTGAGCACTGGCCACCGTGCACAAAAGTAAAACAGCAATACAGGCGTAACGAACCATCGGCTGGCGATTCTAAGTCGCAGCCCTATGAAGCGTCAATGTGCTAGTATTTCGCGCACCATGAGACCCATCCTAATCATTCTCTTCATCTGTCTTTCGATATCCGCTCAAGTTCCCGAACCACAGACGATCCAAATAAAAGGAATCAAAGAACGCGTCACGATCAGACGCGACGATCGCGGCATTCCTTACGTCGAAGCTAACAACGACGAAGACCTCTATTTTGGACAAGGCTACGCGACGGCCGCGGATCGACTTTGGCAAATGGATCTGTTTCGTCGCACCGCACGCGGCGAACTCGCGGAGATCTTAGGCGCCGGACCCAACAACTTCGCACTGGACCAGGACAAGCTGCACCGTACGTACGGCTTTAGTCAGACCGCCGATGCTGAATACGCGGCCCTTTCACCTCGATCGCGTGCGTTTCTGGAAGCCTATGCTCGCGGCGTGAACGCCTACGCTTCTTCACTCGATCCGAAGTCGCGTCCACCGGAGTTTCAGATCCTGAATTACGACTTTCGCCCGTGGATACCTCAGGATTCGCTCGTTCTCGTCAAACTGTTCTTCGAAGCGCTTTCGGATACGTGGCGGGTCGATCTCATGCGCCAGGGTCTCGCTTCATTACCCGCGGAAAAACAAGCGGCGCTTATGCCTGTCGTTTCGCCGATCGATGTGCTCGTCGTAGGCAAGGATGGACCAGGCAGGGCTGGACGCGGGCGAACCACCGGCGCGATAACCGTGCCACTGTCTCGTGAATCACAAAAAGCGCTCGCGCACAACGCAGCGATCGCCGCTGACGCTCTCGCGCGTGTCGGACTCTACGCAGACGAACTTGCCGCCAGTAACAACTGGGTGATCAGCGGCAAGCGCACAGTTTCCGGCAAACCGCTGCTCGCAAACGATCCGCACCTGCGTCCGAGTACGCCGTCGATCTGGCACATGATCCATCTCAGCGCGCCCGGTGTTCGCATCGCCGGCGTTTCATCAGCCGGACTGCCCGGCGTGGTGATTGGGCACAACGAACACATCGCGTGGGGGTTCACCAATGTCGGACCGGACGTGCAGGATCTTTACCTGGAGAAGTTTGATCCGGCGAATCCGAAGCGATACCAGACTCCTTCGGGGTGGCAGGATGCGGTCGTCCGCAGCGAGCAGATCAAAGTCAGAAAAGGTCTCGCCAGTCCCGAACACGACGTCGTGACTCACGACGTGACGGTTACGCGTCATGGTCCAATCATCTTCGAAGGCGACGGCAAACGTTACGCTCTTCGTTGGACCGCGTTCGACAGCAAACGCCTCGCGGGCGATCTCAACTACGCACTCAATCGCGCGCGTAACTGGGACGAGTTCAAAGTGGCGCTGCAATCATTCGTGGCGCCCACGCAGAACGTCGTTTACGCAGACGTCAACGGTCACATCGGGTATCACGCTTCGGGGATCGTGCCGATTCGAAAATCGGGCGACGGCAGTTTGCCTTACGATGGCGCCACTGACGCCGGCGAGTGGGTCGACTACATACCGCTTTCCAAACTGCCGCACCTATACGATCCGCCGTCAGGCATGATCGTCACGGCAAATCAGCGCATCGTCGGCACCGACTACCCCTACCATCTGACTCATTTGTGGGCGCAACCGTATCGCGCACGCCGCATCTTCGACCTGCTGAGTGAAAAGCCGAAGCACACGGCTGAAGACTTCCGCCGCATCATCGGTGACGTCTACTCAATTGCCGGTGCGACGTTCGCCCAGGAAGCAATCAAGACGTTGCGACCGAAGTTAACGCCCGCAGACGACAAGCTGCGCGCAACGCTCGATGCTTTTGAAAAATGGGACGGACGAATCGTCGGCGAATCGACGGTCGCGCCAATCATGGCCCAGATGCGTCTGGCGTTTAGATCGAAGATTCTGTCGGCCGCGCTTGGGCCGGAACTGGTTCGGAGCTTTCAGTGGAGCAACTTCGATACGACACTCGATCGCATCATCAAGGAGCAGCCGGCGGATTGGCTGCCGAAGGAATACTCGAGTTACGCCGATCTGTTGCGTGCGTCTTATGACGAAGCGCGCCAGACGCTGACGCGAAATCTCGGCGCGGACGAGTCGAAGTGGACTTGGGGTGAGATGGCGAAGGCACGTTTCCCGCATCCGCTTTCAGCGGCGCCGTTGATCGGAGTGCAGTTCACCATTCCGCCGTTTCCCCAGAATGGAACCGGTGGTTTTATCGGTGCGACAGTCAATGTCGGTGCTGCTGTTTCCATGAGACTGATCGCCGATCCGGCTGACTGGGACAAGACGCAGATGGGCATCGCGCCCGGCGAATCGGGTTTGAACAAGAGCCCGCACTGGAGCGATCAACTCGCGGACTGGCGCGCCGTTACGCCGCGTGAGTTTCCGTTCACGGCGGCGGCCGTGACGAAAGCCACGAAAGCAACGTTAGTGCTGGAACCGGGTAAATGATCGAAGAGTGGCGAACGTTCTGTGCGATAGAGCTTACCTACGACGTCCGCACGCGATTGCAGGATCACGTGCGACGATTGCGCGAAGCGGTTCCGGATTCAAGCGCCAGTTGGAGCAAGCCGGAGAACGTTCATCTCACGTTGAAGTTCTTCGGCAACGTCCCCACGCAAAGCCTGTCAAAGATTTCCGCCGCGTGTTCGCGCGTGGCTGAGGAATTCCGGTCGTTTCAGATCAGCATCGGCGGCACAGGAGTATTTCCGAGGCGTAGTCGACCCCAGGTCCTGTGGGTCGGCGTGGAAGATTCATCCGGCGGGTTGTTAGATTTGCAAGGGCGATTGGAAGAAGAATTCGCTCGCGAGGGTTTCCCGAGGGAAGATCGCGGGTTTCGACCACACCTGACGATCGCTCGTCTTCGTAAACCCGAAGACGCTCGCAAACTCGCCGAGACACATATCCAAACAAGATTTGCTCTAACGGCGATGCAGGTAAACGAGTTGGTGCTATTCCGAAGCCAGTTATCTCCGAAAGGATCGATTTACACGGTCATCTCGAAACACGCGCTTCCCTAATTAGCGTGGCAATTCGCGTGGACGTGGCGGCGGTGGGACCTCTTTGTCGCCGCTACCCTTTTCACCTGTCTGTGACAGCACTTCCTTAATCGATCCGATACTCGACAGCATCGCCGAAGTCTCGACCGGCATGAAGATGACTTTCGAATTGTTCGTCCGCGTCATATCGCGCAGGCTCTCGATATAGCGCATCGTGATCAGGTATTGACTCGGATCACCGTCAGGAACCGCCGCCGCGATTCTATTGAGCGCTTCCATTTCCGCTTCCGCATTACGTAACCGCGCCTGCGCCGCGCCTTCCGCCGCGAGAATCGCGGACTGCTTCTCACCTTCGGCGCGCGTAACCGCCGCCTGCTTCTCGCCCTCGGCACGCGTGATCGCCGCCTGCCGATCGCCCTCCGCCTGCAACACGAGCGCGCGACGATTGCGCTCGGCCGTCATCTGCTTCTCCATCGTGATCCGCACGTCTTCCGGCGGATTGATGTTCTTCACGTCGACGCGTGTCACTTTAACGCCCCATTTGTCGGTTGCTTCGTCAAGAATCACGCGCAGTTTCGCGTTGATCTGATCGCGTTGCGACAGTGTGTGGTCCAGGTCCATCTCGCCCATCACGGCGCGCATACCGGTGATCGTCAACTGCACGATGCCACCGACGAGATCGTTGATCTCGTAAACGGCCTTGATCGGATCGGTGATTTGCCAGTAGACCACCGAGTCGACGTGGATCGTCACGTTATCGCGCGTGATTACGGGTTGCGGCGGCAGATCGATGTACTGTTCGCGCAAGTCGATCGACGCGAGGCCGGGACGCGCGTTGGTCCAATAGACCGCGCGCGGTTTGTCCAGGAACGGCACGAGGATGTTCAAACCGCTGGTGGCGACTTTGTCGAACTTGCCCAGACGCTCGACCAGCATCACGGTGGCCTGCGGCACGATGCGAATCGTCTTCACCGCGATCACCAGCAACACGATCGCGATAAAACCGAAGAAAAGAAAAGCCAGAGCTGAAGTAATCGGTTCCATAATCGACTCCTAGTCGTAACTAGAGATTACGCTGGAAAGCGCTTCTTCGACAATCTCGGCTACTGCTAACACCATTCCTTCCGCATGCGGACGGCCGACGATCTGCACGCCAATCGGCAACCCCTCAGTCGAATGACCCGCCGGCACAGTCACGACCGGCAGATCGAAAAGATTGAACGTTTGCGCGTAGCTGAACGCACGAAACGTCCCAAAGGTTTCACCACGCACAGTGACTTTCAGCGTGTCGTGCTCGTAGGCAGGCGTCGCGCCGACCGGCGCGATGATGATCGGCGTCGTCTCCATCCAGCGCAGCAACTCCTCGCGCAGGCGATCGCGTTCCATCCAAAACGTGATGTACTCGTCCAACGTCGGCGGCGGAACCTGATCGGCAGTCGCGAGTCGCCAACTCACGAACGAGCCACCTTCCTTTTCACGACCGGCGTACACCTGTCGCAGTTGGACCACCGACGCGCGCGAGAACAACTTCAACCACAGCTCATTGCCGCGTTCCACGTGCGGCGGACGGCGCTCTTCACCTCTCAAACCTGCATCCGCTAAAGCTGACGCAGCATTTGTAACTGCTCGAGCAGTTTCATCTGTGACAGGCACGACACCATCATTCGAATACCACGCGAATCGAATTGCTTTTAAATCCGTGTTGGACGTGACCTCATCAGCCAGCACGCTAAATAATAAACGCAGATCTCCAACCGTTCGGGCCATTGGTCCAATCACCGCGCCAAGCGAGTATGGACCAGAGCTCGGCGGAAACTGTAACTCACCAGGCACACGTCCAGTCGTCGGCTTCAATCCCGCAATCCCGCAGAAGTGCGCCGGAATGCGGATCGATCCCGCGAGATCGCTGCCGAGTCCGCCCGGCGACATTCCGGTCGCAATCGCCACTGCTTCGCCGCCACTCGATCCGCCCGGCGTCAACTTCGCATCGTGCGGATGGTTCGTTCGGCCAAACACCGGGTTGTCGGCGTTGTAATCCATCGCCATCTCGGCCGGATTCGTCTTGCCGAGAATGATCGCTCCCGCAGCTCTTAAACGTGCGACCGCCGGCGCATCAACTACGGGCACATAATCGGCACGAATGGTCGATCCGCTCGTCGTTCGCAGTCCCGCTGTTTCGATCGTGTCTTTGATCGTCAACGGCACGCCATGTAACGGCCCAAACCACTGGCTGCGCAGCAACGCGCCCTCCGCAGCGAGCGCGCGGTCCATCACATCAGGCGCTACAGTCACAACAGCATTCAACTCCGGATTCAACTGTTCGATCCGGTCCAAACAGTTTTGCGCAACTTCAACCGGCGAAATCCTGCGGTCCTTGATCGCTGCAACTATGTCCGTTAACGTTGGGCTCATTCTCAGATTCGTGCTTACTTGATCTATACTGGCATCGATGTCCACCAAGCCCCCAAACAAAGGAGTGTATTCTTGGCTATCCGTTTGAGCAGGACCTTCATCCTGCGCAAGCTCCACCAGCTTTCCGGTATTTTTCCACTCGGTATTTTTCTTTTAGAACACTTTTACACCAACTCGAAGGCGCTCGACGGCGAAAAGCACTTCAACGATGCGGTCGCGGATCTCCAGGCAATTCCGTACATCCTCCTGATCGAGATCGGCGGCATCTTTATACCGCTCATCTATCACGCCGTCTATGGTTTGGTGATCACAATGGAAGCGCGGCCCAATAATCTCGCGTATCCATATCCTCGCAACTGGTTCTACCTGATTCAACGAATCACCGGCGTCATCCTGTTTTTCTTCATCTTTTTCCACGTGCTGAATTTCAGGTTCGGAATGGTTCCCGGTCTGAACCGGATCTCCGTGGCGGAACATCCTGAACAGGCTTTCGGTATCGTCGCCGGCGAATTTCGCATGTGGTGGATATTCGCGATTTACATGATCGGCATCACCGCTACTGTTTGGCACCTCGCTAACGGTATCTGGTTGTTTCTCGTCGACTGGGGCATCACCATCGGAGAACGCGCGCAGCGATTGACGGGATACGCGTGCATCGCTTTTGGCGTCGTGCTGCTGCTGGTCGGCGTCAACGCGGCGGTCGCTTTCATTCGTCCGGGCGGATTGATAGGAGGAATTATTCATTAATGTCGAGTAACGGCATGAAGATCGCGGTTGTCGGCGGCGGGCTCGCGGGCCTTGCGGCGGCGATGAAGATCGCCGAAGCCGGACACGCTGTCGATCTCTTTTCAGTCGTGCCCGTGAAGCGCTCTCACTCAGTGTGTGCTCAAGGCGGCATCAACGGCGCAGTCAATACTAAAGGCGAAGGCGACTCGACCTGGGAACATTTCGACGACACAGTTTACGGCGGCGACTTCCTCGCGAACCAACCGCCGGCGAAACAAATGTGCGAAATGGCGCCCGCGATCATCTACCTGTTCGATCGCATGGGCGTTCCCTTCTCGCGCACCAACGAAGGTTTACTCGACTTCCGTCGCTTCGGTGGGACCAAACACCATCGCACTGCGTTCGCCGGCGCTTCAACCGGACAACAGTTGCTTTACGCGCTCGACGAACAGGTGCGGCGTTATGAAGTGAACGGGAAAGTCAGGAAGTTCGAACACTGGGAGATGTTGTCGCTGGTACTCGACGATCATCAGGTCTGTCGCGGACTAATCGCGATGAACTTGCAGACACTCGAGCTCAAAGCGTTTCCCGCCGACGCTGTGATCATCGCGACGGGCGGTCCGGGTTTGATCTTCGGCAAGTCGACAAACTCGATGGTCTGCACCGGCAGCGCCGTCTCCGCCGCGTATCAACAGGGCGCGAGATACGCAAACGGCGAGTTTATACAGGTCCATCCGACGTCGATTCCCGGCGAAGACAAGCTGCGCCTGATGTCCGAATCTGCGCGCGGAGAAGGTGGACGCGTTTGGGTGCCGCGCAAGCAAGGCGATACGCGTTCGCCGTCGTCCATTCCCGAGAGCGAACGTTTGTACTTCCTGGAGGAGAAGTATCCGGCTTACGGCAACCTCGTTCCGCGCGACATCGCGACGCGCGAGATCTTCCAGGTGTGCATTGAAGGCATGGGCGTCGGCGGTGAGAACCAGGTTTATCTCGATCTGACACACATCCCCGCCGACGTGCTCGATCGAAAACTCGGCGCGATCCTCGAAATCTACGAGATGTTCGTGGGCGACGATCCGCGTCACGTGCCGATGCGCATCTTCCCCGGCGTTCATTATTCGATGGGCGGGTTGTGGGTCGACTTCAACCAGCGCACAAACGTTCCCGGACTGCTCGCCGCCGGCGAATGCGACTACTCGATACACGGCGCGAATCGTCTCGGCGCAAACTCGCTCGTAAGTTGTGTGTTCGGCGGTTTCGTCGCCGCGCCTGCGGCAATCGAGTACGCGAAGAACGTCGAACGAAACGGCGCCGACGGATCGCGGATCTACGATCAGGAACTCAAGCTGCAGCAAGAGATCAACGACCGCCTGATCAAACAAAGCGGTAACGAAAACCAGTACGTGCTCCACCAGGAGATGGGCAAGTGGATGACTGACAACGTCACCGTCGTCCGTTACAACGACAAGCTCAAGGCGACTGACAACAAACTGCTGGAGCTGATGGACCGCTACAAGCAAATCTCGATCAACGATTCGAACCTCTGGGCCACGATGGCGCTGCCGCACGCACGCCATCTGGCCAACATGCTCGAACTCGCGCGCGTCATCACAGTCGGCGCGCTGAATCGCAACGAGTCGCGCGGTGCGCACTACAAACCGGAGTTTCCCGATCGCGACGACGAAAACTTCCTGAAGACCACGATTGCCGAGTATTCCGGCGAGGGGCCAGTGTTTTCATGGGAAGCGGTGGACGTCTCGTTGATTCAACCTCGCAAGCGCGACTACAGCAAAGGTAAGAAAGAAGCAGCAAAGGTCTAATTATCCGTGGCAAACAACTCTGCAACAGTCGAGATCCACATCCGCCGTCGCGCCAATCCCGACGCGTCGCCTTACTGGGAACAGTTTGAGATTCCGTATCGTCCGAACCTCAACATCATTTCCTGCTTGATGGAGATTCAGAAGAACCCGGTCAACAAAGCCGGTGAACGGACGACGCCGCCTGTTTGGTCGATGAACTGTCTCGAACAGGTGTGTGGCATCTGCACGATGATCGTCAATGGTCGCGCGCGCCAGTCGTGCTCCGCGCTGATCGACAACCTCGAACAACCGATCAAGCTGGAACCGATGTCGAAGTTTCCGAATATCCGTGACCTGGTCGTCGATCGTCAACAGATGTTCGATCACCTGCGTCGCGTGCATGCGTGGATCGAGTTGGACGGCACTCACGATCTCGGGCCTGGCCCACGAATGGACCAGGAGGACGTGCAGGAGCGCTACGCTTACTCGCGTTGCATGACTTGTGGATGTTGTCTGGAAGCGTGTCCGCAGTACGAAGGCGACAACTACATTGGCCCACAGGCGATCGCGCAGGTGCGGTTGATGAACATGCACCCGTCAGGAAAGATGAACCGCGCCGAACGTCTCGAAGCGATCATGGGTGAGGACGGCATCACTAACTGCGGCAACGCGCAGAACTGCGTGCGGGCTTGTCCGATGAACATCCCGCTGACGCGCGCGATCTACGAAGAGAACCGCGAGACCGTGATCCACGGATTATTGGGGTGGCTGAAAGGCTAGAGGCCTAAGACGTCCACGAGTTCCTGAACCGCCGACGCACTCTTGTGCAGCGCGATCCTCTCCTCCGCCGTCAGGTTGATCTCGATGATCTGTTCCAACCCGCGGGCACCCAGCTTGCACGGCACGCCGACGTACAGTCCGTTGATGCCATACTCACCTTCGAGGTAAGCAGCGCACGGCAGAATCTTTTTCTTGTCTTTGAGGATCGACTCGGTCATCTCGACTGCCGCTGCTGACGGCGCGTAGTACGCCGAACCGGTCTTCAACAAACTGACAATCTCAGCGCCGCCGCCTGCGGTCCTTTTGACGATCGCGTCTATCTGATCTTTCGGCAACAACTCGGTAATCGGAATACCCGCGCACGTCGAGAAACGCGGAAGCGGAACCATCGTGTCGCCGTGTCCCCCAAGGACGAAGGCGGTGACGTTCTCGACCGACACGTCCAGAGCTTCCGCAAGGAAGCAACGCATGCGCGCGGAGTCGAGCACGCCCGCCATGCCGATGACGCGATGTTTCGGGAAGCCGGAACGTCTAAGCGCCACCTGGCACATCGCGTCGAGCGGATTCGAAACGATGATCAGGATCGAATTGGGCGAGCGTTTGACGCATTCGTCAACCACTTGCGAAACGATACCGGCGTTGGTCTTCAACAGATCGTCGCGGCTCATTCCGGGTTTGCGCGCGAGTCCGGCGGTGATGATCACGACGTCCGAATCCGCCGTGTCGTCGTAAGTGTTGGCGCCGGTCATCCGCACGTCGAAACCTTCGACTGGCGCTGCCTGAGCGAGATCCAACGCCTTGCCTTGCGGCACTCCCTCGACGATGTCGACGAGCACTACGTCGCCGAGTTCCTTTGCGGCCAGCCAATGTGCCGCCGTTGCGCCGACGTTACCCGCGCCGACCACAGTAATCTTCTTTCGCGCACCCATTTCGCTTTATTCCTTTGATTTAGAATGTAGGTTTGAAGAAACGCGAGTTTACAAAGCGGTTCTGAAGAGTGTCAAATCCGTGCATGGACGACATGGATCTCGACAACCCGTTTCCCGACCCTGTAGAGATCGAGATTACCGATATCTTCGATCTGCACACCATTTCGCCGCGAGACGTGAAGCGCGTCGTCGAGGAGTATCTGGAGCTCGCGCACGAGAAGGGTTTTAAATCCGTGCGCATCATTCATGGAAAAGGAATCGGCGTGCAACGCGAGATCGTTCGTTCAATTCTGGCCCGCACCTCCTTTGTCGCAGAGTGGAACGACGCTGCGGGTCTCGGCGCAACAGTCGTTCGATTTTCATCGTAAGAACGCCCGCACAACCTCAAGCAAAATCCGCCAACGTCTAGCCATTTCATCTGCCAAATAGCTATTTCGGCAGCCACAATTCAATTGATATCCGAAAACTGCGGCCATAACTTACGAGCAGTTTTTCAGCACTGCAACTGCTCAACAACACGGCCGCCGTGACTCCCTTGTTGAGACTTGAACGCCTCACCCGTTCCTCTCGAATACTCAATTCAGTTTCAACCTAGATACGGAGGCAACAAGATGAAGAAACGCCACATGTTGATTGGTACGTTTGTCCTACTGGCCCTGTTGGGAGGAAGCGCTGTCTGGAACATGTCGCCCTCAACGGCGCACCCCAAACCCACGGTGGTCAGCAAAGACGCAAAACAGAATCCGCTCGTCGCGATCAATCAAAAGGCGCGTGCAGCGAGAGATGGGAACGAAGCCGCCATCCGCGAGTTAGTGGATGAGATGTTTAGCACGTTCGACCTGGCGCAGGAGTTCGGCGAACTTGACGAATCGATCAAGGATCGCCTGGTCCGTGCCGAACTCAACAGCAGTAAGAAACGCGGTAACAGCAATTGTTCGGAACAGCGCCTGGTCCAGGCTGTAAACGGTCTCGCGAAGAAACTCGGCATGCCCGCCTATACGCGAACCAACGTGTTTGAAGTTCGCCGGTTGCGCGCGAACCTGCTGCTGCATACGCCTGACCTGCAGGGACCAAGATACAAGGCTGAATTAAGTAAAGGTCAGAAACACAACACATCGATGTCTCCGCTGGAGACGTTCTTCGTTGCCGTCTCGCTCATTCAACAGAAGCGGCACAATCCCGAGTATCAGCTAACGAATGACGAATGGATCGCGCTCCACGGCGGCAGTCGAAGTGCAGCCGGGAACAAGGCGTTCGAGGCTGAGATGCAGCAACGTCGCCTCAGTTCAGCGCGAACGGACGAGGTCCGCCAGGCGATCCAGGCTGGAGTCAATTCCATGAGTCCATTTGACCTGCTTCAGCTCCCTGAACAGTTGCTGAACACACTCGGTATCGAACGTTGAGGAGGACACAGCGATGAAAAACAAAAAACTCGTTCTGCTTATGGCGGTCGTCTTATGCTGCGCCTTCCTGGCCTCGTGTAGCGGCGGGGGCAATCAGGTGCAATCAGGATTCCGCGTGTTTGGTGAAAAATACGTGCAGGTGGTCGGCGGTGGGTTCATGTTTGTGAGTCCCACCAGCATTCAGGGGAACCGGTTGTTTGACCTGACGGGCGCAACAGGTTCCGTAACGTCGTTCGGTCCAATCTTGTGTGGTGGACCATGTCCGGTTGAAGGCGGCCGAGCTCCGGCGCGGTGGAACATCGTCGCCGGCATTCCGCAAGCGGAATGTATCGGGTACCTGGAGCCGACGCAAAGAGACGTGCCGCTGAACAGTACTCAAATCAGCAGGTGCGTGACGTTCGGCATCGTATTCCCGTTCAGCACAGCTCCTAACACGGTTGACCTCAACGCCGTGCCGACAACTTTCGAAATGACAGGCGAAGGTCTAACGACCACTTACGGGATGCCGTACATTGAATATCGAGACCCGTATTCCGGCGCTCTCATCGGCGCTACCAATGCTACGGCTGTCAGTGGCAAGGGTAGTTGGTTACAGGCGGCGGCGCCTGACCTTTCGGCAGTTTACGATGGCGTTTACAACGTGCTTATTAGTAACGTTCGAGCTGACGGAAGTTTGGAGCCAGTCGGTATGACAACGATTGAATGTACCGGAAGGCCGTACGTTTTCGAGCCGCCACCCGACCCGGGGCCGTGCGATTGTCCTCCCGATATGCCTTGCATACCGTGTGAACCCATCATCCAGTAGCTAGCCTCGAGGGATCCCGCAACGCGCCGCACCCTGGACGCGTTGCGGGATCTATCTCACGCTCTCCGCAACAGTTACGTCAGCGCTTAGGAACCCCGCTCTCGGGACCGCCTGTTGGATCAGCATGTGAGAAATAGCGATCAGACCGAACGTTCCTGCACTCAAAGCCACGATGAAGATGAGTATCAGTGAGGCGCGGATTAATGCTTCGTATAAAGCCACCTTGTCGTCTTTCATAACAACCCTTCCGATGGTGAAGATTCGTACCAAAGGAAGAAGTTGCTGAGGCGATCAGCTTATTACCATGTTTGAGAGGCGTATTTGAGTGCGCGCTTTCGCTTGACGGGCCCCCAAATCCGCGAATCGCTGGAGTTGTTGCGGTTATCGCCGGCCACGTAATAGCTGTCCTCCCTCAGCGTCAACTCTGACACACTGCGCGCGGATTGATTGTATTTGGCGTCGATGTACGGTTCGTCGAGAGGAGAGAGCAAGCGAGAATGACTGTGTGACGTGAAATGTTTAAGGTTTAGAATTCCTGGAGCTTCTTTACTAGTTCACTCACGAGCGATGCTTGCACGTGGCCGTCAACCTCAAATCCGGCACGTGCTGCGCGTCCAACGTGAAACTCGCGAATGTTCGTCTCGCGTCCGATCTGCACAATGGCGTCAGCGTCTACACCGCCGCCGGCAAGAATCGTGAGTTCTGGTGACACGGCTTTCGCGTAGTGGCTTAACTTCTGCAGTCGTGATTCCATGTCGCCGGCGCCGCCGCTACTAAGAACGCGATCGACCTGCGGCAACCGCTTGATTGCAGTTAACGCACTTAACTTGTCCGGGGCATTTTCGAACGCGTGGTGAAACGTCGCGCGCACGTGCGGCGCACATGCGATCACGCGTTGCGTCGTTTCGACGTCAACCTCGCCGTCTTTCAAAAACCCGAGTACAAAACCGTCGACACCAAGCGACGCAAATTCCGCCGCGGCCGCACACAAACGATCGATCTCGTCAGCGCCACTCGTCTCAAAGCCGTCGCTTTCACGCAGCATTACTCGCAACGGCAAAGCGACGACTTGCTTAATCTCAGCAACGAGCTCGAGCGGCGGCGTCAGTCCACCTCGTCGAAGATCTCTTACAATCTCGAGCCGGCCTGCCCCACCCTTCTCAGCGTCGACCGCGTCCGCGACCGAACAAGCGATTACTTCCAACAGCCGTGTCATATCTACCGGCGATTACTCCAGACTCACGAGGCGTTCCTCGATGACAGTGTCGCTCTTTTCCGGTAACTCACCCGCGATGTAATTCGCAAGTTTGGTCTTGAACGGCGCATTCGCTTTCAGCACGATCAGCTCCAGCAATGCTGTTGGATCGGTGTGCTGGAGCGTCGGATTGAGCGCTTTAGCAGCCTCAACAAAAAGCAGTGTGCCGATCGGACGCGATTTGTCGCCGCCGTGCAGTTTGCTGATCGATCCGTTGAAAGTTTGAGTAACTTCAGCGCCGAAATTCGCGAGTGCTTCGATGGCCTTCGCCGGCTGATCCGCGGAGTTTTTTCTAAATCCGGCGATTGCGAGTCCCGCCTTCGTAGCGCCATTGACTACTGTCGACTCGAAGTTGAGCAACGCTTTCAGATTAGCAACAGCGACGGCGTGGTTTTGGGCCAATGAAAGAAACACTCCGGTGCGGCTGGGGTCGTAATCACCGGCCCGCTGCTTGTGCTCGGGGCTCTGGGCCAACCTCGTTTGGATACCTTGCAGGATCGCGCCAAGTCGCGGTGCAGCGTTAGCGATCATGAAGTTGTAGTACGCCGGATTCTTGTAGTCCCAGTAAACACCTGTTCCAGTGTTGATGTGAATGTCGGGGAAAAATCCCGTGATCCTGGTGGAAGGCTGCAAGGCTGCGTAGACCAGGATCCCGGCGGCGCTCGGCGTCTCGATGAATCTGTTCAAGTCCTGAAAGTAAAGATAAGGCACGAGCGCGCGAAGCGTTTGCTGTAGCCTGATCGACATGTCCATGTAGAGCTCATCCATTTCTTTCTCAGGCGCGTCGGACCACGAGGACATGACCTCGCCCGGAACACTCAACTCCAACGACAGCAGCGTGTCTCCGAATCTGTCCGGCCCGTTGTGCAGACTCTGTTCGACCGCTTCGTCCAGATTCGTCAACCAGGCATCAAAGCCGCCACTCGTAACGCCGTTGCTCTGATTGCTGAAACTGCTCGCGAAGTATTTGTCGACATAGGGCTTCAACTGCAACTTCAGATCGGCGAGGGCCATGTTCTGCCTTGTTTGCCGGAACGAGTAGGCGTAGGTCAGCGACGAAGTGGAATGTTCGACAACCTTATTGTTCTTTGCGAACTTCCAGACGCCGCCGATCGCCAACTGGCTCACCAGTCGATTCTTCACCTCGACAATATCTTTCGCATCGAGGCTATACGTCATGAGCAACTTCCCATCTTCTTCAACGGGCGTGAAGTCGGCAAAGGATTTATTGCTGTGGATGCTCTCCTTGCTGAAGAACGGAGTCGAGATCGTCACCTGACTGTTGCGTTCAATCTGGTGCGTCAGGTGGGCTTCTCTGAGCGTGACACCATCGTTCCTCTGTATCAGCAGTTGATTGAACTCACCGTCAACTGCCTGGCTCATCCATGTGGCTGTGTTCGGCTTGCTTAGATCGAACACAACATCCAACAGTGCTGTTTTCGTCGTTGCTTTCTGATAGGTGTAAGCGTAGCTGAACTTGTATTGTTTGGTGAGCGCCTTCACACCCATGTCGTAATACGCCTGCGTCTTCTTGCGAATGGTCTGCAGAGACAGCCGGATCTGTTCGAGCTTTTGCAGATCGAGCGTCGCGCCGAGAAAGTCAGTCAAGCGCGCCGCGAGCCACGTGTTTGCCAGTTTGTTCAAATCGGTCTGTGAGATCGTGTTCTTGATCTGTTCGATCTTCTTCAGTTCATCGCCGAGGTGGGTCTCGATGAAGTTTTGCAGTTTCTTGAGCACGTCCTCGATTGGTCCGCCATCGAGTACTCGTATCGTTGCACCAGCGGCTTGCTGCAGTTTCTTAAACTCTTCATTACCGCTTAAGGCGCGCAGAATGCCTTGCGCAGCGAGAGACTCGAGCCACTTGCCGACCGGAGTGCGGAAGAAGTCGATGTCCTGGAGCAACGGCTGGAGTAATTGCTTGACTCTCGCGAGATCGAGATTCTGGATCTGGGTGGCGATCTCTTTGATGCGGTTGAGCGCGTCGGTTAATTTCGCTGCATCTTTGATCTCACCCAGCACTTTCCAGATCAGAGTTGAGACTTTGTGGTTGAGACTGTCTAGATTGGTCCACTCGTTTAGAAAATCCACTACGAGTTTCTTGCCGGCTTCGAACTCGGTGATGGGATCTTTTCCGGTGACTGCCTGGAGGAGTTTTCTTGCTTGTTCGACACCGGCGCCGGCGAGTATTTCCGGCAACGTCTGTTCGGTGTTGGTCCACTTATCGAAAGTCTGCAGGCCTTTGACGACTTGCGCACCATGCACGCCGAATACAGCCTTGATGAGGTCGTCGTAATTATCAGGCAGAAAGCCAGCGACGCCCTGCACGGTCGCGCCGGCATTCAGGGCGAAATTCCAGCCCTTCTTTCTTTGTTTGAAAATACGCAGGCGGACGTTCTGGTTATTCGGGTCCATCGACTCGCGGCACAACACGACGAGATACTGTCCACTCGCGTTGAAACCGAGACTCGCCTGGAGTCCGAGTTGCAAGCGGAGTCCAATATCACCGGCGAGACCGCCCGCCTGTATTTCGCGGATCCAGTTGAAGTCGAGGCCATACGTGATACCGATGTTGGCTGCGACTGATCCGTTAACTTCCGAGATCAGCCACGTTCCCGGATCGAGATCCTTGATTCCCTCGACCTGTGTCGGAAGCATCCAGCTATCGGCCAAATCCTGGAGCGCTTCAACCGATTTTTTGTCTTGAGGGAATCGACGGATGACGGCGTAAGCCGCGTCTCTCGCGGCACTGCCGCCAAATGTGAATTGGCCGGCTGCACCAAGCGCGATTGAGCCCTGAGTCTTCACGCTCGCGTCGTAGCCCCACCTGAGGACCACGAGATATTCGTTGAGCGCGCCGGCGGGAATCATTACTCCGTCGTCGATTTCATCGCTGAGGTCGAGATCCTGGACCAGTTTGTCGGGAGACAGGTAGACGCCCAGGCCCGCGAATGCGCCGGCCTTAAAAGAAACGTTTCCGCCTTTACCGAGAAAGGCGACGTCGCGACCGCCCGAGCCCTGGACCTTGATGTCCAGCAGCTTGGCTTCCTTGGTGAAGGGTTCGTTTTTTAAGAGGGCTTCTCGTGTGGCGGGGTCGGTTACTGAGACAAACTCGATGCCGGTGGCGAAGCTGGTTCCCTGAACGAGGAAGTTCTTGTTTCGTTTGAACTGGATTGTATTCGGAAGCTGCAGGCTCATTTCTACTCCTTAGAGGGTCGGTCGTTTATTTGCGAGTGTGTCGCGAGATCTTTGGGTCTCAGTTTAAGATGCATTCGTGTGATGACGATAGAGGAAATCGCCGAGTCACTTCCTAACGGGTTTCATGATTCGTCGATTGTGGGCGTACGGCTGGATTATGTCCAACGAACGGCTGAGATAGATATCGAACTTTGGTTATCAAGTCCAGATGAAGCGGACCAGGAGAAGTACCGGCGACCGACGTTATTCATCTCCGAACTGATTTACTTCGTGATCGAAGCTCCTGGTCAGCCAAACACATCGCACAGGGAAGCGTCGTGAGTCGATGGCGGTTCAGCGGAAGTGGCGCAATCCACCTCTCGACCGCCGAAACCGTTACCGGATGAGGCGTTCACTTACTGGTTCTTTGTTAGTAGCTGGAACTCTTTCATCCACGTTGCCGCGTTGAGTGCGGAGATTGTCGTGCATTAGGACTTTGAAAAGCTTAGTCCGCCTATCACGTTTCAAAAGCGGCCTAAACTGCTATTTACCTTGAAACTCATACACTCGCTTAGGCTGATCATAACGAGTGGCATCCGGAGGCGGCGTAGTGCCACTCTCAAGCTGTTTGTATTCGGCGAGTTCCTGACGCAGAGAGTCCAACTGGCTCTGGAATGCATCCTTTTGTGCTTTGAGGAGCCTGGGGTGCGTCGTGCGATCTTTGCGCGAAGCTGACTGCATCGCTCTCAATGCCTTCTCAAACTTTGCAGCCTGCGCCTTTGCAACGCGATACTGGCGTTCATTCTTAATCATTTCTCGTCGTCAATAATAGCTCAATAATTCCCTTTGGCTTTCCCGTGTCTTTATCGATCTGGAAAAAGTCAAGGAATGTCTTCAAGCGTTGCGGTGCCTGGGCTGGGAAAACTCTGCGCCAAATCTTGCCTTTTGAGCTGCTCAGCACGATGTACTCCTTTCGGGAGTAATCCTGTCGAATCAAACTTGGGTATTCAAAGTATTAACCTCCTAACCAGTTGCTAATAATTCGCCCTCGTCTCAAAAAGAATCCCTCGCAACAACCGAACTACAGGTTTCTGCATCACAGGAACGAATTCGCAGGCCATTCGCGATCGCTTGAAACGTTCCAGATCGCGCAGCGCCGAAAGTACTACGCACGAGAGATCCCCAGGCTCTCATAAAAACGAAACATTAAGCAGTCGGACGAGTTGAAACCTGGAGTTTCACTTTATGGCGGTGTGTCTTTGGAGGCAGCTATGAGCCGTCGATGGCTTCTTTCCCTGTTGTGCCTGGTAGTGCTGTTTCTTTCGCTGGTTCAATTCACCTTCGCCGGCGCCGAACTAAGAGTCGACGAAACCGCCAGCACTATTCTTCTCGATAAGAACCCTGCGGAAGTCCTGCTCGCTGTTGAGAACCCCTCCGCCACCGAGCTTAACGCAAACATCCAACTAGAACTCCTGGACCCCCAGAACAAAACAATCGCCCAGACAAATCAGGTCCAACCGATCGCTCGCGGCAGCCAAAAGCTCAAGCTGCCCCTGCAGTTCGCCTTCTCAACCTCCAACGAGAAAGAACGTAACGAAATCCTTTGGTACCGACTCCATTACCGGCTCAGCCCTCAGCAATCACCTGCTGAAACACTCGCCGATGGCATCGTTTCACTATCGGAGATGACGGCAGATCTTTTCGAGCTTCGCGTCTCGGCTCCTCAAATCGTGCAGGAAGGAAGTCGTTACAGCGTGCGCGTGGAAGCAGCTCACCCGGCAACACACCGGCCGGCTCAAAACGTTCGCGTCGATGCCCGAGTAACACTCGAAGCCGACAACAACGACAGCGTGAAGCTCAGCGGTTCAAAAATAACTGACGACAAAGGCCGTGCTGTTATCAATCTTGAAATACCGCGCCGTTTTCCAAAGTTTCCCCATCGCACTCGGCACTCCGGTGGTGAGCTGCAAGTGAGCGGTGTAAAAGGCGGCATGGTTGTTCAGACGAAAGGCGAGTTTCTCGTCAACCAGTTTGCACGCGCTCTCATCACCACCGACAAGCCGCTCTACCAACCGGGCCAGGTCATGCACGTGCGCGCGCTTCTCTTCACGCCTTCGATGACCGCACTCGCAAATCACGAGGTCTACTTCAAGATTCGTGATCCGGAAGGCGCCACGATGTATCGGACGGTCGCAACAACCTCGCGCTTTGGAATCACCAGTGCCGATTGGACCATTCCGGAAAACACGAAATTGGGAGACTACCGGATTCTGGTAGGTATCGAAGGAGGCGATGACCAGGAGGGACACGACGTTCGCATCAGCCGTTACGAATTACCGAATTTCAGAGTTAACGTAGAGCAGGACCGCAAGTTCTATCTGCCGGGTCAGAACGCAACCGTCACAATAAGCGCGGAATACTTGTTCGGCCAGCCCGTGCTGCGCGGGAACGTGCGCGTGGTGCGCGAGTCTGGTCGCCACTGGAACTATCGCGAACAGAAATGGGAGGTCGACGAAGAGTCGGAGCAAAAAGGAGAAACAACAGATGGGTCCTTCGTTGCCAAATTTGATCTGAGTTCACTTCACGCATATCTGAAAGACTCTTACGACCGGCGGTTCGAGGACGTCACCTTCGCTGCTTACTTCACCGATCCGACAACCAACCGGACAGAACAACGCCGTTTCGATGTGCGTGTAACCATGGATCCGATCCATGTTTACCTCCTGGAAGACTTCGACGCCAGATACAACCGTAATCTGCCGCTGACTTTTTACGTGTCAACTTTCTACGCCGACGGATCACCAGCGCGCTGCAAAGTAGACGTCAAGTTCAGCGATGACGGTGAAGACTCCGACTCCCTAAAACGCGTGGCCACAGTCACGACCAGTCGTTATGGTCTCGCAAAGGTCAGCACTCGGCTGCCGAAAGAGTTCGCAGACATAACCAGTTTAGACGTTGTCGCGTCGGCATCGGACTCCCGTGGTCAGAAAGGATCCAACACGGAAGGATTTCGGGTTAACGATGAACCAAGTGTGCATGTTGAGACAGGCAAGGCGATCTACATGCCGGGAGAGTCAGTCACTGCTGTGATCACTTCGAGCGGTTTCGATGAAACAGTGATCGTCGATCTTGCGGGAGAAGCAGGTTTGAGTCGTACCCAACGCGTGCGGCTACACGACGGTCGTGCTTTCGTCGTTTTTCCTTTCAGACCCGAGTTTAAAGGTCGGCTCAGCATCGTCGCTTATTCTGACTCCGGAGACTCGGCCAGGACGGTGGGAGTTCGCTCGGTTCTGTATCCACATAATTCCGAGCTGAATGTCGACGTGCGATCATCGCGTAACACGTTTCGTCCTGGTGAAAACGCGAAACTGAACGTCAGCGTTCGTTCCGCCGACGGTCGTTCTCAAGACAGTGCGTTGGGAGTAGTCGTGTTGGACCAGGCAGTGATGGAACGGTTTCGCACCGATCAGGAATTTGGCAACAGCGGTTACGGCTTCGCCAACATTCAGCGATTTCTCGGATTCGAAGATCGAGTAGCGGGTGTCAGCTTGAGAGATCTCCGGCGCCTCAAACCTTCACAACCGATTTCTCCAGACCTGGATCTGGTGGCAGCTATGCTGCTGAAAAACACTACCAATCACTATCCGTCGTTTTATTCCAGCGATGATTTCGACGAAGCCGACGCCGTAGAGCTGTTTGGCAAAGCGATCAAAGACCAACTCAAACCACTGAGAAAAGCTCTTTACGATAAGTACGACAGGACGATGGATTATCCAGCGAACGGAGAAGAACTGCGCGATTCGCTATGGCAGTCGAAGATCGATTTCGACAGTGTTCGCGATCCTTGGGGCATACCTTACCGCGCCGCATTCACCGTCAATCAACAGGACGACACCTTGACGCTGTTGAGCAACGGCCCTGACAAACGCTCCGGCACGGACGATGATTTTGTCGCCGAGCAGATGAGCTGGCCCTATTTTCGTTCCGTAGGGGAAACAATCGACCGGGCCATCTTTCGTTATCACCAGCGCACCGGTAAGTTCCTTCGCGATGCTGCAACGCTGCGTGATGAAGTTGCAACTGACGGCGTCAACCTCGACGAGCTCCGCGATCGGTGGGGTGAACGATATCGACTCGACTTCGAAATCAAAGAGACTGACTTCGTACTGAAGGTCCGCAGTAGTGGAGTTGACAAACGATTTTCGAAAGACGCGCAGCATCCCTGGGATGATTTCACGATCTGGGAATCAAGGATCGACTACTTCGCTGACCAGCGCGCGCAGATAAACGCAGCTCTCAGCGATCATCTCGACCGGACAAGAACGTTTCCACAATCCGATAAAGAATTGGCCCAGGCGGTACGAAGCTTGGGCGGCGCTTTCGCAAGCTTACGAGATCCATGGGGCCATCCTTATTACCCCACCTTTGGCAGCGAATTCATTTATACAGGCGGTGTGAATGTCGAGGATCGGTCAAACTTTGGCGACACCGGGTCGATGCGAACTGTCGTCACGCCCGTGGGCCAAAGAGTCGCATTCGTCGGTCTGCGCAGTATTGGACCAGACGCAAAAGCGGGAACCAGCGACGATTTTTCCGTCGCCACCTTCAAAGGCGTCCTTTCAGAACAAGTACGCGGCGCCTCTACGCCTGTTGTATTCACTTCAGGGGTGGTGCTTTCAACAAGTAACGGTGCCGTCGTTGGCGTCGTGACCGATCCGCTCGGCGCTGTTGTAGTACGAACAACCGTGAAGGCGACGCGCGCGCCGGGAAGCGAAACCTACGAAACGACCACAAACGAGAACGGGAGATTCAGTTTCGCCAATTTGCCGCCGGGCTTGTACGAGTTCACTTTTGATGCAATTGGGTTTTCGCGCAGTGTGATCGGCTCGGTCCTTGTTCGTGCGCATAACATCGTCGAAGTAAACGCGAGCCTGCGGGTGGGCCACATCGCGGAGACCGTGCAAATCACGTCCGAAGCTCCGGTTCTTAACACGGCAGTTTCAGAGGTTTCAACGACAGTTACGTCCAAAAAGAGAACTGCGACAGATCGCATGGCCGCCGTCACCAAATCCGGCTCGCAAGAGATGTCAACACCACGTTTGCGAGAATACTTCCCGGAAACACTGTTCTGGCAACCGTCGATCGAAACCGGCAGGGATGGAACCGCGCAGATCGACTTCAAACTCGCTGACAACATCACGACGTGGAAGATGTTGGTAATCGGCTCCACTGAAGATGGTCGAATCGGAACAACCGAGAAGGAGATCAAAGCTTTTCAGCCCTTCTTTGTGGAACACGAACCGCCACGCGTGCTCACCGAAGGCGACGAGATTTCCCTGCCCGTTGTCGTCCGCAACTACTTGTCACGCCCGCAAAAGGTCGATCTCGAGATCAAGCCGGAAAGTTGGTTTGCCCTGATTGGACCAGCTCAGAAGCAATCGACTGTGATCGCCGGCAATGCGATCCGCGAAACGTTCGACTTCCGTGTGATTGCGTCAGTTAACGACGGCAAACAGCGGATCACTGCGCGTGGCAGTGATGAGAACGACGCTGTCGAAAAACCGGTCAGTGTTCATCCTGATGGCCAGGAGTTATCGGTGACGGCAGGCGGTTTTCTCGATGACGGAACTACGCTCGAGTTTGAGATTGCGCCAGACATGGTTGCCAACTCCGGCCGCGGAGAGTTGAAGATCTACCCAAACCTGATTGCGCACGTAGTTGAGGGTGTCGAAAAGATTATGGAGCGGCCACACGGGTGTGGAGAACAAACGATCTCTTCGACGTATCCGAGTCTGTTGCTGTTAGGCTATTACAAGAAGAGCGGTGCAGGTTTTCCGCTGAGCGGACAGGCGCGCCGTTATTTAAATGAGGGCTATAGCCGGTTGCTGAATTACCGTGCAGAGAGTGGTGGTTTTACTTACTGGGGAACGGGTGAACCCGATCTGGCACTAACTGCTTATGCGTTGCAGTTCCTGGTCGATGCGGGTGATTTTATGCCGGTGGACCAGGACGTTGTTCGCAACGCTCGCGAATGGCTGGTGAAACAACAACAATCAGATGGGAGTTGGCGAACGCCGGGATCGAACGATAACGAAAGTCATGCGACGATTGAACTGACCGCTTACGTTGCGCGCATTCTGGCGCGCACCGACGCGGAGCCCTCGGAGCCTTTGAAACGCGCGCTCAGTTTTCTCGAACGCGAGTCGCAGCGGATTGAGGAGCCGTACTACCTGGCTTCGTATGCGTTAGCTGCTACGGACGCAAAAGACGCCGCACGCGTAAAACCCATCATGGAGAAACTTCGTGCCCGCGCGCATGAAGAAGGAAACACCACCTACTGGACACTCGATTCCAAAACGCCATTCAACGGTTGGGGCCGCGCGGGATTCGTTGAAACAACGGCGCTGGTAGTTCAGGCACTTGCGAAACAGTGCGTTTCGCAAACTGCCGGCTGCGAAGCCGATCGGAAGCTGATTAATCGTGGTCTGCTTTTCCTGCTGAAAGAGAAAGATAGTTATGGAGTGTGGTATTCAACGCAGACAACGATCAGTGTGCTCGATGCGATGTTGTTACTGTCGGCGAACAGCGGTCCGCAGAATGCAACCACTCAACAATCAGTGGATCTCGTCGTCAACGGTAATCGCCTCCAGACTCCGCAGATCAGTGATCGTTTCAACAACCCCGTCCCGGTAGATATTTCGCAGTTTCTCAGCACCGGAAAGAATCGGATTGAAATCAAGCGTCCGCGAGGTTTGCAATTAGCGACTGTTCAGGCAGTGGCGAAGTATTACGTACCCTGGACCGAGGCGAAGAACAGTTCAAAATCCGATCTGCGATTGCAGGTGAAGTTCGACAAAACCGAGGCGAAGATCAACGAGGAAATCACGTGCAGTGTTAAGGTTGAGCGCGTTGGTGGTCGCAGGAATGGAATGATGCTCGCGGAGATTGGAATTCCGCCGGGTGCGGAGGTCGATCGGAGTACGCTTCAAGACGCAACCCGCGATTCGACCATCAGTCAATACGATGTGCTGCCGGATCGCGTCGTCATTTATCTTTGGCCGAGCGCAAACGGTGTTTCCTTCAACTTCAAGTTTCGCCCGCGATTCGGATTGAAAGCGAAGAGCGCGCCTTCGATTCTTTACGATTACTACAACCCGGATTCAGTGGTGGTGCTCCCACCGTCATTGTTCACAGTGCGCTGACAACTTTCTGCTCGGTACCGTTTCTGTAATAGCTACTGAGCGCCCGTTTGCTCTTAATGCAAAAGGAGTCGCGACCTTTATCATTTACCGTACTAACTCTAAAGAGTGTCTGAAGGTTTCAGTTGAGACCAAACCGGGTAAAGGGTGTCTGAAGGTGATTTCGACCAAGCTTGCCGACAGCGACTGATGTTCCACATCCTTACATTAAAGTAATCCGATTAGGGGTGTTTTTAGTACGGGCGACGTGACCGATGTAGCGATCGTTAGTCAAATTCTTGCATTTCACAGCGGCACGAGGATGGCATGTGTCTGGTGAGACAAGGAGAGCAAATGAACGCATTCACTTTATTGAAAACCGATCACGAGAGAGTCGCGGGTATCCTTGCGTCAATCGAGGAAACCACGGAGCGCGCTGTTAAAGGCAGAGACGAGCTCTTCACTCGACTTAAACAAGAGTTGGATTTGCACGCGAAGATTGAAGAAGAGATCTTTTATCCCGCTTTGGAAGAGGCTGAGGAAACGCGTGAGGTTACCCTTGAAGCTTATGAAGAGCATCGCCTTGTAAAGCGAATGCTCGCGGAGCTCGAGGCGGAACCCAAGGACACTGAAGAGTGGACGGCAAAGTTTACGGTGCTTAAGGAGAACGTCGAGCACCACGTAGAAGAAGAAGAAGGGGAAATGTTCAAGAAGGCACGACGGATCTTAAGCGAAGAGGAGCTTGAAGAGTTGGGTACCCGGCTGCAAGCGGCCAAGAAGGAAAATCGCGCCGCCGCCGGCTCGTAATAGTGTCCCCTCAGAACCAGCGACATTACTGATGCTTAGCGCGGGGCTGGCCTCACCGCAGAACTGCGGGACAAACTGGACCAAGCATCGCCGTATTCGCGTATTCTTTTCTCGCAAAGAACGATCTCAACGCCTCGTTCACGGGACAGTTCGGCGGCTGTGGCAAGGATACGCCCAATTGTCTTCCTATCATGTCAGGTGGAAATACACGGCTCGTTTGTGA
>JAICGQ010000012.1 GCA_025923035.1 Pyrinomonadaceae bacterium
GCAAATCCGACTACCAAACCAGCCACCGCTAACTTCATCCCATCCTTGATCACCAGGCTCAGCACGTTGACCGCGCGCGCTCCCAAAGCCATACGAATGCCGATCTCACGCGTACGCGCCGCAACCGTGTACGACATCACGCCGTAGATGCCAATCGCTGCGAGCACTAACGCGAGCGCCGAAAAGATCGCCACTGAAAACATGTTGAATCGACGAGTGGCGACTGATTCGGCTAACAATTGCTGCATCGTCGAAACATCATAAACAGGCAGTTCCGGATCGAGTTCACGAACTATCGCGCGCACGGCCGCAATCGATCCTTCCGGTTCGCGATCCGTGCGCAGGACGAGAGACATCGATTGCCACATCGAACTCCCGATTGCCGGCTGCTCATGCGGCACTAACAACTGAGGTTTTGCAGCCGCATCCGGTCCCTGTTGCCTGACGTCTTTGATCACCCCAACGACGGTGAGCCACGGAAAAGGAAAGTCAGGACCACCGAGCTTCACGCGCTTCCCAAGCGCGCCTTCATCCCGAAACGCCATACGAGCAAACGCCTCATTGACAACCGCGACATACGGCGTGTTGTCTCGATCACGATCGTCGAAAAACCGGCCCTCTTTCAGCTCCAGGCCGAGTGCCTTGTCATACTTCGGACTGCTCATCAGCAATCCAACGTTGACCACATTTTCCTTTTGGCCTTCAACATAGAAGTCGGGTTGGATTCCGGGAGCTTTAAGCGGCAGTGAATTGACCAGCGCGACCGATTCGACGCCCGGCAGGTTCTCAGTACGACTGACAAGTTCATTAAAGAAGCCGCGCACCTGATGTGTCTCAGCGTACCTGCTCTCCGGCAGGCTCAAGTGCATCGTCACAACATTCGACGGGTTGAAACCCAAATCGACTCGTTGCAGTTTATAGAAGCTCTTGATCAGCAATCCCGCCCCGACCAACAAGATAATGGCCATGCCAACTTCGCCGACTACCAACAACGCATGCAAACGATTCTTCCCTTCTCGGACTCTACCGACACTTTCATTCAGCGTTGTAAGAAGGTCCACGCGGGAAGCTTGAATCGCGGGTATGACACCGAAAATGAGAGCTGTTATCAACGAGATCGCGAAAGTAAAGATCACGACACGCTGATCAACCTGAATCTCATCCACGCGTGGCAGATTGGCGGGATTGAAAACCCTGATCAGAGCGGCCGCCAAACTTCCCATGACCAAACCAACTGCGCCTCCAGCCATCGACAGCAGCAAACTCTCAACCAGCGACTGGCGAATAATCTGCAGACGACCTGCACCCAAGGCAGCACGAACGGCGTTCTCGTGCCGGCGAGACGCGGCGCGCGCAAGCATCAGATTCGCCACGTTCAGACACGCAATCAACAAGACGAAGCTGACGAGTCCGAGGAGTATTAATAGGACCAGCCGGTGATCGCCAACCAGCTCATCACGATATCCAACAACACTTACGCCGAAGCCGCTGCCTTGCTCGTAGCGCTCCGGATGCTCCTTTTCCATCTGCGCCGCGACGGACGCAACGTCAGCCTGGGCCTGAGGCAGTCCAACTCCGGGCCTTGTGCGAGCGATCACATTTAGATAACGTGAGCCGCTGTCTCGCACGTCGTTGGCGCTGAACGCGATCGGTGTCCAGACTTTTATTTCTGCATCCGGGAATTGAAAGTCGAAGGGCAAGACGCCGACGATCGTGTGGCTAACGCCATCGATTACCAGACTCTTTCCGATAACGTTGCTGTCTCCTGCGAAGCGACCCTGCCACAGGTCGTAACTGAGAATTGCTACACGATCGCGGCCCTCCTGGTGTTCTTCATTTAAGAAAGTTCGCCCGCGTACGGGATGTGTGCCGAGAAGAGAAAAGAATTGCTCGGTGACTCTGGCGATCCGGATGCGTTCGGCTTCGCCCGCGCCCGTGAGATCGCGGCCCCCGAATGAGTAAGCGGCGATGGTTGAGAACGAGTGATTGCGATCGCGGTAGCCGGCAAATTCCTCTGGAGAAACGGACATCCGATCGAAGCCGCGCATTTCCAGCTTCTGCCAGATCATCACGATCCGATCCGGGTCAGGATACGGTAATGGCCTCAGCAGGACCGCATTGACGACGCTGAAAATCGCGGTGTTGGTGCCGATGCCCAACCCCAACGTGATAACTACAATCGCCGTGAAGCCCCGACGCTTGAGCAGTCCTCTCAGTGCATAGCGAATGTCTTTGAATAAGACTTCCATGTCAGTGCCGATTGATTATACTTGGCGGACTCACTGCGCTGTCGAAAATAATGGGTGTATCACTCATGTCGCGTCGCAACAATCGCGGATTGTTGTTACTGGCAATCCTGCTGATCTCGTCAAGTTCGTTTGTCAAAGCGCAAGCACCGAAACCCCCGGCCACAAGAGTCGACAACTTTCGTGAAGTCGTTAACGGCGTTGAGATTTCTGGTGCACAGGAAAGGTCTGCAACCTGATGGGAAACTGCCGGTGCTGTCGTATCGGTATGGCGGCTTTAATGTTAGTCAGACGCCGAGTTGATTTACGACACGAAAGCCGCCCACGCGGGCGGCCGCACCTTGAGCAAGAACCTCGAAGACGTCTCCCTCGAACTCTCATTCCTCTTCTGGCAACTAAAAGTTGGACCAGCGAACTGGAAGTGAGTAATTAGTTGTACGTTCTGCCGTTGTGCGTTACCCATCCTGCGACATGCTTGCCTTTCGGGTCGTGGTGTGTCCAATGGATCACGCCACCTTTGTCGTTCCAAACGTACTCGCCGTTGAAACTGACACTGTCGCCGATTTTGAGTCCGTCGATTCGCGGCGCGATGTCGATGTTGTGACTGATAAGCAGTGTTTGTCCTGACGCAAGTTCAACAATGAATCGTTGGTGCCGGGGTGCATCTAGATCGTCTGGCAGGACACGAATAACCGTACCCTCGCCCTCAACTTGTACGTCACTTGCTCGACTCGCAAACGCGCGGCCGATCGGATCACTGGCAGCCGTAGTGCCGGCAGAAATGAGGAACGCTTTGCCTGGGCAAGTACCAACCGAGCTTCCCTGGGCCTCTGTGACAATCGAGAAGCGCTTTGGCACTGGTGACTCGGCGCAGATGATGTCCCCGTCTTCGGGCCGCTTCACCACCAACTCCGCGCCGTCGGCGCAAGCTGAATTGCGCTTGTGACCAACGACAACCATACCCCTTGGGGCATCTGTAATCTTGCAGATCACCTGCGGCGATGGTCCAGGCGTTCCCCGTCCCGATTTTTGGGCCACCGATTCGGCCGGAAGCAAACAAAGCAGCAGCGGTAAGAGCAGGAGCTTAGCGAGTCGTTGCATTTGAGATCCTCGTAGAGTTGTTGAGATTATTGAGGAGCTGAGGGGCGGGCCGCATTAGGCCCAATCCAAACTAGCAAATCCGAAATTAAATGATCAAGCAGTTGTTGTCGAACCTGAACAGAGCGAAGGTCGGTGAACCAGTGGCAGAGGAGACGAAGATTCTCAAATTGCCTTGTCAAGTAAATATTAGCGGTCTGTAGTATGACCAGGCTCCAACGATCTGCGGACCACTGTCGGCATACGACAAGTCATACGATACAAAGCCTGGATCAACTCGATAAACGGAGGGTACGTATGGAACGGCGAACTATGCTTCGCAACCTGTTTTCGTCAGTAGTACTCGCGCCGATGCTAGGCGGGTATGCCACGAGCGCCCCTGCATCAATCGTCGAAGCTGACGATGAGCGTTACATGAAGAGAGCTATTCGCCTGGCGGGAAATGTGCCGAAGTTTCCGTTCGGAGCGCTCCTCGTGGACGAGAAAAAAGAGATCGTCGCAGAGGGCTGGAACCGTTCAGTTCACAACCCGACGTGGCATGGCGAGATGGACGCGATCAATAAATGCGCCGCGTCTAATGCGAAGATCGATTGGACCAGGTTGACGCTTTATACGACGGCTGAGCCTTGCGCGATGTGTCAGGGCGCCGTCGCCTGGGCCGGCATCAAACGCGTAGTTTATGGTTCGTCGATACCTTTCCTGAAAAGCTTGAGCTGGTGGGCCATCGATATCCGCGCCGAAGAGCTCGCACGCCTCGCCGCGTTCCGCCAGTGCACAGTGGTTGGCGGAGTACTCGAAGAAGAGTGCAATCAACTCTTCCGCACAGCCCTTACAATCAAATAAGTTCAACTCATAGTGTTGATTTGGGATGAGCCTGAACGCGTATCTGAATGGTCTTCGAGCCGAGAGTCGGATGCTTAGCATTTAGACGAATAACTCCCGCCGCTTCTTTAGTCTTGATCCAGACCGCACCGACGCCGCCAAACAACGCAAACGGATTGTCGCCGACGATCTCTCCGGGACCTTCGATACTGAGCACGATCGCAGCATTCGCCAGCGGTCGAACAGCGCCGTACTCATCAGTGACGCGCATCACGACACGAGTCGCGTCAAGGCCATCGCCAACCAGCTCCAGATCATCCGGTGCAACATGAAGTTGGCGATCTGCTCCCCTGCCCGACATCATTTTGGTGATAACCAATTTGCCGCCAAGATAACCTTCCAGCTTCAAATCGCCCCATGGACCATTGATCCCCTGCCGGATGTTTGCCACAAACGGCGGATACGGCAGGTGCGGGAAAGTCTTGCGATCGGGATCGACGTCCGCAACCAGACGATCACCGATGTAGATCTTCAAATGATCGCAATTGGAGCAAACCATCGCCACGTTGAAACTCTCGTCGCGATCGCCACGCGACCAATCGAACGCGGGTTCAAGAACGATCTCCTCTTTCGGATCGCATTGCGACTTGTAAAACCCCGCCGCCGGTTTCGGAATGCGAAAGATGTCAGACACGCCGTGGTAGCAAATGCGATCCGTGGAACAGAAATTCGCATGCGTGTTGTAGTCGAAGGCGCACCAGCCAAGGCCGCCGGCGTATTTCGCGTCAGAGGCTAGCTGGTTGTGGACGCGCGCGTGACGCATCGTGTGCTCCATGACGCGTTCGACATTGTCATTCCGTTTGGTCGGATACATGTGACCGATGAACTCTGTGTTGAAGTAGAGCGTTCGATTTGGTGGCCGCAGCGGAATCTGAAAATCGTTCATCGTGAAGACGTCTTCCAACTGCTCAGATTCATACCGATAGCGCACGCCGCCGGTTTGGCGCGAGTCGTCAAGCGCATGGGCCACCTGGTTCGTGCGCGTGTAGAAATCGCGGTCATCGCGCGACTCGTTTACTCGCACGCCCCACAAGATGATCGACGGATGGTTCCAATCGCGCTTGATCATGGCTTCGACGTAATGAACCGATAAGTCTTTCCAGCCCTGATCGCCGATGTGTTGCCACCCCGGAATCTCTTCGAAAACAAGCAGGCCGAGTTCGTCACACGCATCGAGAAAGTGCGGCGACTGCGGATAGTGGGAGGTGCGTACAGTGTTGCACTTGAGTTCGCGCCGCAGAATCCACGCGTCACGGCGTTGCACTCGCGCCGGCATCGCCTGACCGACGAACGGGAACGTCTGGTGTCGATTCAAGCCTCGCAGCTTCAGGTGCTTGCCGTTTAAAAAGAAGCCATTTGGCGTGAAGCGTGCATCGCGAAACCCGATCCGCGTTTCGTATTCGTCGGTAACACTGTTTCCCTCAAGCAGAGACACACGCACCTGGTAGAGCTTCGGATGGTCCACTCCCCAAAGTTCGATCGCGCCGAGATTTGACAGGGTGACGTCGTGGTGTGGAGCGCCGGCTGTGACGTTCACGCTTTGCGTCGAGATCACGCGGTTGCCATCGCGCAACTCCGCCGTCAGTTTGCCTGGTCCGGTGCCGTTGAGATAGCAACGAACGTTGACGCTCCGATTATTCGAGAGCACATCGACCGGCTTCGCAAACACGTTTTCGATAAAGGTCGTGGGCACAACTCGCACATCAACGTCACGATAAATACCGCCGAACGTCAGATAGTCGATGTCGCCACCAAACGGCGGGATGTCGTTGCGCTCAGTTGAATCAACTTCAACCGCGAGCACGTTGTCGCCGCGCCAGTTGATACCCGACGTCAACTCGAACGAAAAGGGCGTGTAGCCGCCGCGATACTCGCCGAGTTTCTGTCCATTCAGAGTAACCGTCGCCGCGGTCATCACGCCGCCGAAATCAACGAACACTCTTCGTCCGCTCAAGCCGGCAGGCACACGGAAGTGACGGCGGTAGAGCGAAACGAACTGGTAGTCCTTGTCGTCAAAGCCATGCCAGGGCAGCAGTTTGTTAGTATGCGGAATCGTGACTCGCGCAAAACCCGAGTCATTGAACCGCGGACTCGTTCCACCGGAAACATTCTTCTCGCTGTACAGCCAGTTGTGATTGAGAGGGAAAACGCGTCGTTGCGACGAATTCACAACGGGCGCGGCAAGAGTCACATGGGACAGTTGCGACATCAGCGTCGCACCGGCAACGCCGGCGCCTGTTACCTCAAGAAACTTCCGGCGGTCAATTCGCCTTCCGCGAGCTCTGGTCATCTGGTTCTCCTGTGCGTGTTTTTAATTCCGGCGTCCCTTCAGCAAGTACTTCGTCAACTTACACTTCTTTAGTTCTTTCAAACCCGCCACCACAGCTTGCGCATTGAGACTCGCGCCTGCGGGAGACGTGTGCGTATGGTCGTTAAAGAAAAACGCTTTGCCGACTCGTTCCTCTCCAATTGCTTCATACTGCTTCGCGATGATCTCGTTGAGATCGACGAAGAACACTCCCTGCGACTTCGCCACCTCCGCTGCCCAACCTCCGTATGTAGCAGCGTTGCGCACGACTTTTCCATCCTTCCAGTTATTTCTCGGAACCGGCGAGAGCACGATCGGCGTCGCGCCTTTTGCTTTCGTCTCCACGATGTACTTTCGCATGTACCAGCCGAAGGTATGGACCACTTCCTGTTTCTTCGTCAGCAGGTTATCGATCTCTTCCGTCTCTTCTCCGGTACCTTTCAACGTGCCGCGGGCACGCGAAGTATCGTTCACGGCGCTGGCGTCGTTGTGCCCAAACTGCATCAGCACGAAATCGCCGGGCTTCAACTCAGCCAGAATTTGATCCCACAGACCTTCGGTCTGAAACGTTCGACTACTGCGTCCGCCGCGCGCGCGGTTCTCGACTTTGATCTTCTTTTGGTCGAAGAGCGCTGCGATCGGATCGCCCCAGCCCTGTTGTCCTGCGGTCGGCGTCTTCACAGTCGAGTCGCCGATGATGAAAAGCGTGGGCCGCTCGGCATGCACAACGGTAGCGAACGCTTGCAGGGCAAGCGCAAACAAAAGTGTAACCTTGATTGTTTTCATGGATGGGGTTTGACCGGTGGCTTTGGTTTCGGTTGCGCGTCGGGTACGTCGTCGATGTCGGGCGTCGCGCTGCGATTGCGTTGATACTGCATCGTGCTGCTCCGGCGCCTCGGCTTGAAGCCGGATTGGATCACCGCCAGTTCAGCGAGCGACGTGGTCTTGTCGTCGCCAAAGCCGGACAGCGAGATCAGCTTCAAATATTTGGCCGTGACGCTCTGTGTGAAATAAACACGCTGCGGCGCGAAAGTCGACACTAAATCACCGCGTGCAACTTCACGCCAATCACTTCCGTCGTCACTCACTTGAATCGAGTATCCCTTGATGTCGCCTTCGTGCTGCCGATGGTTCTGACGAGACATCAACACTACTCCGAACATCGTAACCGGCGCTTTAAACGCGATTTTCAAGTCTACCTGATCGCGAAGCGGTTCCTTTTGATCGCCAACGAGAATGAAGGTATTGGGATCACCGTCGATGGCCGAACCCGCCGGTGCGCCGTTGATGTCAGCAGTAGCGCCAAGCGTTCGCATCACGCGCGTGTCGAAAAACAAGCTGCGAAGCTGATCGATCGGAACATTCACTGTCGGCTGAAAACAATCGCTACGAATATACTTCAGCAAGGAGTGACGGAGTTGTCGGGCCACGGGATTCGGACTCGTTGCATTTGCAATGTCGAACGCCGAAAACAATAACCTCCCATCACCAACACCGACTTCGAAAAGAACGCCCAGTTTGTAGTTGCGATTCCAGTCGTCGATGGCCCATACGACCGGCTCCAACTCCGGCGGTAGAGTTTCGAGATTAACGGCGCGTACATTTTGAATGATCTGGGCCCACTGCCAATCGAAGTGTGTACTCGTAGGAAATCGATTGAGCATGTTGCCCTTTGAATCGCCCGCTTGCCGTTTGATCCAGAGTCCGAGCATGCGACCCCAGGCCGGTCCCATCTGGCGGTTCCAGAAGATCGGCACCGAATCGAGCGGCGGGCTGGTCCAATCCAGATCTGCGTTACGAACACTGAACAACACGCGACCGCCGGCGGCCAACTTCGCCTCGGCTTCGTCCCACGCAGTGGTGACCAAAACCTGTGAATCGCGTGATTGCGGGCAGGCATCCGCGTCAACCCCGGGAGTCGCCGTCTGTGCCTCATGTTCCTCGGGACTGATAGAAGGATACACCCAGAAATTCCAATCGTTGACGAAGTAGGTGACACCACGCACCGCCTCTGGTCCCTCGATGATCGTGCGCGTCACTGGATTGAACAACGACTCCGGAGCGAACGTAACTTCCAGCTTGTATTCTCCCGGCGCTTTTAGCTTGTTTAGTTCGAAAGTGATTCTTCCCAGGTGAATGTTTTTACCGATCGGAATCTGCTTCGCTTGCCACTCGCCCTTGAAGCCGGTGCCGACGATACGCCACACCGCGAGTCCTCTATCGATCGGTTCAGCGCCGTAATGCGCCACTTCAACGTCAACATCAAACGTTTCTGCGTTAGTAAAAACACGCTGCCGCAAACGCGCCAGCGGGACGGTCACATTCGAAAACTTTTTAAACTCGTCGGCAGTCACATAGGCTTTCGCATCCCAGAACGCGTCGAGCAATCCGACGAGCGCCGTGCCCTGGCCCAGGTAATCGTGCAGGTCGAGCAATTGATAGCCACTGAGACCAGGCGTACGAAGGTTGGCTTCAATCTCTTCTTTGTACGCGGCGAGCTGAAACTTCCCGGAGTTGAAGTGAAACTCTTTGTTCTTGTCGAGCAGGCCGTGAGCCTTCATTGAATCACGGAAGATCTCGAAGTTTCCGGGCCGCAAATAAGTCTTGCTGAACTTGTTGATGATGTCGTAATCGGGATACGCGGCCCACTGGCCCACCTCGTGCGAAATCACGGGCAGGTTAATGTCTTCGAGCGACTCCGCGAAATCACGCCCGAACCAGCCTGTCTCGCGACGCAGCATCTTTGGCCCAATCCGCTGAATCGCCAGGTAGTCAGTGCCCTCGGTTATGTTCTCGATTTCCCTTTCCGTGTGTCCGGTCCCGGTGGTGTACAGCCGGCGCGAGTCCTCCCGGCGGTAATGCTCAACCCACCTCGGCAACGATTCCTGCCACCTGCCTTTCGGTTCGTTGCTCGCGGACAGCAACATGAACGACGGATGATTTCCGTAAGCTTTGATCATCCGATCGGTTTCGTCGTAGAGCATCTTCTCCATCGGCGTGCCCGGACTGATCTCGTTCCACATTCCCGGTTCGGGTTGCAGGTAAAACCCGACCTGATCCGCAGCTTCGAATGCGGCTTCGGGAGGCGCCCACGAGTGGAAACGCATGTGGTTCAGGCCCCACTTCTTGCACGTCTCGAATAACTTTTTCCAGTAGGCGACGAAAGTTACCGGAAAACCAGTCTCCGGAAAGTCGCCGCCATGGTGAGTGCCGCGAAAGATGATGGGCCGGCCGTTAAGGACAAACTCTTTTCCAACTGCTTTAAGTTGACGCAAGCCGACGTTCATATCGTAGTACTCTTCAACGCCGGTTCCTTTTAACTGCACCCTGAGTGGATGCAACCTCGGTTTGAATTCATCCCACGTTTCCTGGTCCAACCTGATCGGCACTTCGAGTTCTGCATAACCGCCGGTCTCGTTCCAGCTCACCGGTACGACACCGACGTCAGGCCAGATTGCCGTCAGCGTTCCCGCTCCACTCAGTCCGGTCTGGTTCCCGATCTTGACCTTGATCGTCATCGACTTCAGCTCGAGGTTCGGAAACGCCTGGACGCTGTCGATCCAAACCCTGCCGGTGTCGTTGAGTTCGATGCGACCAACGATGCCGTTCCAGCTTGCTCCGAGAGAGTCGGAAACACTGTGCGCGTCAGGACGGTAAGGCATGATCATGCGGTTATCGACTCTAATCGAAAGTTGGTGACGGCCGGGTGTGAGCGTCCCGAGTTCGTAGATATGCGGCGCCACCAGACTGCGATCGGATCCAATCTTCTTTCCGTCTACCCAAACGGTCGTTTCCCAGTGCGGTCGTTCGAGAGTCAACACAAAACGGCGCGCAGTCTGACTTTGATGGATCTCGATGTCGCGTTGATACCAGGCCACGCCGAGATAATGGCGCGGCGGCTGAGACAGGAAAGGAACCTTTGTGTTCCTGACTTCACCGTACTCCTTGTATTCCTCGCGCAAATACCAGTAACGATCGTAAAGCGACAGTACCCACGGAGTGGTGGAGAAGATCGGCATTCCAACGTTTTGTCCCTGAAGAGTGCCAGGCAGCCTGATCGGTAGCGGCAATCGTTGATTGAACCACTGCAGCCTTTCTCCGGCGTCCGTGGGATCAAAGCCAAAACGCCAGACGCCGTCGAGCGGCACCGGCCTCGCCGAACACAGCGATGCCGAGAGCACGAGTGCTCCGATACTGAGAACCAGACGAGTCACTGTTATCTTTTTCTCGCGTCCCACCACGTCTTCAACTCTGCATCCAACGCTTTCAGATCCGGCTTCCGACCGGCAATTTCGAGCGACTCTTTCCACTCCTTGTTTAGATCACCAATCTGCACAGTCGCACCGACGCGAATGAAGAGTGGCAACTGGTGTGGTTCTGCCGGAACGGTGATCGTACGTCCGCCTCGATAGACCTTGCCGGGCCTCCATGCGTCACGCCATCGCGAGCCCGCGGGTAAATAAACTTCCTGAGTGCGTTTGCCGTTCTCCCAGACTGGAGACACCAGTAAATCGCGTCCGTAAAGATATGTCCACCAGTTGGACCACGCTGCCGGCGCTGCCGGATCGACGAGGAAGAGCGGACGAACTATCGGCATGCCGGTCTTCGTCGCTTCTTGCGCGTGCGCGTAGCTGTAATCGATCAGTCGCTCATGAAGTCGAGCATAAAGACGCCAGAGAGCGATCAATTGTGTGTCATAACGTGGCTCCCTGGGAAGGTTCCAGAAGGCAACATTGCGCGTCGGACCAACTTCCATGATCGGGTTCAACGCGCCGAAAGCGAGCCAGCGACCACAGACTTCGGTTTCCATCAACTGTTCGTTGTAGCCGCAAATATCGGAGCCCCAGTTTGGATAACCCATCACGGCGGAACGCTGAAGCGCGATGATCGAAGCGCGCAATCCTCCCTGCGTACCGCCAATGTCTCCGCCCCAAAATACGGAGTAAGGCGAACTTCCCGTGTAAGCGGCGCGCGGCATCAGAAAGAAGTCGTCTCCTCGATGTTTCTTCGCGACCTCGTACACGGCTTTCACGTACATGGCGGGATAGGCGTTCCGATTTTCTCGAATCGTTCGGCCGTCAAAGACCTTGTACGGACCGCTCTCGGGAATGTCTTCTTCCGCGCGATCGAGTTTGAAACCGGCGACGCCGAGTTTCAGCAGCTTTGCGATACCGTCCTGCCAGTAAGCCTTTGCGGCCGGGTTCGTCAGATCGACCATCGGGTAGTTGTTACCGTTGGCCGGACGTACTTGTCCTGGAAGCGTGTAACCCTTTTCGAGCGCCACCTTCATCATCTCGCCCTGAAAGAACGGCGCGATCCACAGCACGGTCTTCGACTGTTGCCCGTCGAGCCAGCGCACCATCTCCGCGAAATTCGGCAGTCGTTTTTCGTCAATCTCGAAGTCGTCGTAGCCCCATGGTTTGCCGGGACCCCAGGGACGATCGATCCAGTAAATGCCGTTGGGAATACCAAACGCCTTCATCAGCAGAACGTCTTCCATGATCTCGGAATTGAACGGGCCGGTCACAGGCGTGCCGTCGAAGTAAGTCGCGCGGTGCGTGTGTTCGTCGCGCCAGCGCCACGGCTTGAACATCCATTTCGGCGGCAGAAAAGGTGGACCAGCATCGAGTGCATGCGCGCGCACGAGATCCGCGGGGTGTTTGGAAGTGTAGACTTTCATGTCCAGCGACGGACCTTCAAACTCGATCAGCACTCGATCGGGATCCGTCGCGGCGAAGTCGAACAGACCGGGCCAGTTACTCTTGATGAACAGCGCGTAACCAGCGGATGAAAGGTAGAAAGGCGCGTAGACGGACGTGGTCGGTTTGACGATCATCTCGACCTTTTGCCCGCGCAGGTCCATCGCGGTTTGCAGTCCGGGCGCCCACGATGCCCGTTGGTGACCATCGACGACGCGTTCCATCAAACCCGTGTAGTACTCGTTCTTTTTCGAGGCGACCGCGAAGCCCCATTTCACGATGTCGGAATCGGGCTGCGCTTTTACGCTGAAGTCAAAGTTCTGACCGCGGCGTTGCACAGTGAGGGTTACGACGCGGTTATCCGGCATTTCAATCTTCTTAATTTGTGGTTCAAGGTTGATACGCGCGAGCGGGACGCGCTGCCGGCCCTTTGCCGTTTCGTAAAACCAGCCATCGATCTGTTGCGCGTGGGAAACACGTGCGAGCGTTAGTAGAAGTAGTACACAGATGGGAACTCGTATTTTCATGAACTATCTTGTACCTAAATAAAAACTGGTGTGCGGAGGTTGGTTGTAAGCCACGTTCTGCCAAGCGATGCTCAAACGATATTGCGGATCGTGCATCAGCGTGTGGAAACGATGGTGCGTGGGAATCACAGTCGTATAAATGCGTAGTTCTTTGTTATCGGTCGTGCGCCAGATTACTTCCTCGCGCCAGTCTCCCAGAATGTCAGCGCTGAGAACGGGCGTCGCTTTCGTTCCGTTGTTGGACGTGCAACTGTCTGCCGTCAGCAGCAGATCTTCACTGCCGGTGGTCCAATTCCATTTCGAGATCGTGTTTCGGTCGAGTAATTCGCGGAGCAAGTCACCGTCCCACCAAACACCAAAATTGCACGAACGCGGCGAGGCGTCGGAGATCTTTTCGCCCTTCGCGTTGAAGAGTCCAGTGATGCCGGCTCCTTTCACCCATGATTCAAACCCGCGGTGGCGCGGATCGATGTCGAGCGACAATCCCCGGCCTGGTCCCTCGCCATCTGCTCCCGCCTGGATCGAAGGTTTCTTCCAAAGCACCTCACCGGTGCGCGCGTCGCGAAAGTTTGCTCCGGCGTCGTCGAAGCGCTCCTGAATGTTGAAGACTTCGAGTCCCGGACGGTCCGGATCGAGATCGGAAACGTGTAACGCGTCACCATGACCAAGACCGGTGCTGTAAAGGCCGCGACCATTGTCGTCGATCACCGCCGCGCCGAAAATGATTTCGTCTTTTCCATCTGCGTCGACGTCGGCGACGCTGAGATTATGATTTCCCTGGCCTCTGTACTTTCGGTTTTCCTCACCTGAATCACTATCAAACGTCCACAGATGCGTCAGCCGTCCGCCTCGCCAGTTCCACGCTGCAAGCACTGAGCGCGTGTAATAACCGCGCGTCATCACGATGCTTGGTCGCACGCCGTCGAGGTAAGCAACGCACGCGAGAAAACGATCGACACGATTGCCGACGCCGTCGCCCCACAGTTCCGCCAACTCGGCCGTTGTCGGATTGAGCTTCGTAGGATGTCGCGGCGGAATGTAGTTCGTCGTTGCGACAGCCGCCCCGGTCAGGCCATCAAAGATCGTCAGATACTCGGGGCCGGAAAGAACGTAGCCGCTGACGTTGCGCTTCTGTTCGGCTCCGTCGCGCGTACGAACGGTGACGGTGCTGCCTTCCGGCAAGCGATGGTCAGCGTTCGGATCACCAATCACTTTTCCCCTGCCGTCGATGGTCCCATCGGCAGTCTTACATGCGACCTCCGCTTTGCCGTCGCCGTCGAGATCGTAGACGAGAAACTGCGTGTAATGCGCGCCTTCGCGAATGTTCTTGCCGAGATTTATGCGCCAGAGGAACGTGCCGTCGAGTTTGTAGGCTTCCAGGATGGGTTCGGTCGTTGTTCCGGCCTGGGAATTGTCGCGTCCACGGCCGACCTGATGAATGACTAATTCGTATTCGCCATCGCCGTCGAGATCGCCAACCGAACCGTCGTTCGGTGAGTAACCTTCCGGAGTTTTGAGCGGCACCGAAAGATACTGGCGCACTGGACCATTCGCCGGCAGCGTGAATCGCGCACTCGCCTTCAGCTCGCGGCCATGGACCACCGGCCGCACGAAAAACGAATGGTTTTTTGTGACGTCAGCCTGCGTGTCGATGAAACTCGTTGCCTCGACGATGGGTTTCGCGTTGATCTTAACCGGCCGTGTGCCGTTCGTTTCTTTGTAGACGTTGAAAGCAATATTTTCGGCGTCCGTGGCGAGCAGACGCCATCCCACGAAGACCTTTTCCGGTTCAAATCGCACCGCGACAACACCGCGCCCGAGGCTTTCGAGCTGCCGTCGTTGCGCGGGTGCAGTCGAACTGAACGCGAGATGTATTACGACAATCAAAACGAACAACTTCATCCGTGTTCTCCGCAGAATTCGGGCCACAAGATCATTGACTTCTCAGGATGGATGGTTTAGAAGTTGAGCACCCTTTTGCGCCCCACATTAACGACGACAAACGTCTTAGATCGAGGAGTCGGCACAATGAGATCTTCACGTTTCGCTCTTGGCTTGGTCCTGTCAGTTGCTGCTTGCCTTTTCTTTACCGTGGTCGGCGATACCTCGTCTGCGACAATCAGCTACCACGGCGTCGAGCCCGTCGCCGGCACTGCTCGCAGCGATCGCGGCCCCGGGATCAAAGAGGACGTTCCAGGCAAGTACCTCGCCCGATACGAAGCGTGGAAAGCTGAATTTCTGTCGACCGAAGTCGGACGCGAACAGTGGGCGCAGTTCAAGGCCGATCCGAATTTCACTCTCACGATTACGGTCTCGCGCGATAACGCCGAAGGCGCGACAACTGGCGCTTACCGCTGGAATGAACAGGGCGCGCTTATCGCCGCAACCATCGTGCTCGGCACGCGGCTCGATGAAGGTTATCCGAATCCCATCTACTTCCCGGTCATGAATTCGCTGGTCCCAACCGAATCGTTGACCCGGATTGACGGGAACACATTGGCCGCGACGAAGATCGCGCACGAGTTCGGACATGTGAAACGAACGAGCCAGGTCGATTCAGCCGTCTATCAACTGCAGACGCAGCTGATACCGCAGTACAACAAGATCTTTTTGAGCAACGGCCGCAATGCCAGGGACCCGCGGCTTGTGGAAATCGAGTCGAAAATCGGCGGCACGCCGGTACGCATCTGGGAAGATCGTGAATACTGGGGCGAAGCCAACGCGATGGTCTACCTTCGCGATCGATTTACTGACGAGAGAATGCGCTGTGCCCTTTTCACCAAGATCAAGAGCAGCGTCGATCTCTACGCCAAGAGTTACGAAACTCGTTTCCTCGAAATCGTCCGTGCCACCCCAAACCAAAAAACCTGCGGCTGGCCATGAGCCCAACTCGCTAAATCTTCTCCAGCAGCAACGAATTCAAACCTTCCCACTTCACTGTCCACGAGCCGTCCTGGGGGAAGCCGGGGGCGTGCTTTCGTGGCGCGTTCTGCCAACCTCCCGCCATCATCGCGATCGCGTATAGTAGGCCTCCGTTTCCCGGTAAGTAACACGGCAGGTTCTTGCGTTGCCAGTTGTGGCCGTTTGCCAGATAACGATTCTTCTCCGTCACCATCATCAGCGCGTCAATCGCCACAGCCGTCTCACCAAGTCGCGCCGCCGTCATCGCCGTCAACGGATAGTCCCAACCCCACGTCTGGTCCCATTTCCACTCCTTCATCGTCTTGAACAGCGTGCGACGCATCGTCTCGCGATCCACTCCATCTCCCGGCAACACGCCAAACGCACCGAGCATCGACGGATGATCGTAATTTCTTTCTGAGTAAGTCTGCGGGCAGTTCTCGTGTGCAAGGTAAACACCGTCACGAACCGGCAGCGGCGACAATCCTTTAATCACCTTGTCCCATTCAGCATTGCGCTTTAAGCCAAGACGTTCGCGCCACCGTTGCGCGACCTGCAATCCCCACTTCCAGTAAGCCAACTCAAACGTCGGATTCCAGGTCTCACGCGGCGGATGATTCTCCTGCGCCGGGATCACGGGCGGTCCAAGCACGTACCGTCCACGCGACGCCTCCCAAAATGCGAATGACGCCATGAACGTTGCCGACTCAAACACGATCGAACGAAATCGCTCGAGCGTCTTCTTGTCAGGATGCGTCCGGTAACAGAGTTCGGCGTAAAAAATCGGATGCGGCTGTTGCCAGATCAATAACGGACCAATCGTCGACGGACTGTCACGACCGTCCGGCCCAACCATCTTGGGCCAACGTGCACCCCTGTAACCTTGCGATTGCGCCAGCGTTCTCGCGGCCGGCAGAATCGATTCATACCAACCAAGACTCTTCTCCAGCAACGGCAACCGGTTCCACAACGCGAACTGCGCCGCATGCCACCAATGCATCTCGAGGTGAAACTTGCCGTACCAACTATTGACCGTCAGTCCCGTTTCCTGCGGCGGCATACTGCCCGAACACTGAATCGCCGTCAGATACTGCGACAGCACCACCCGGCGTTCCAATTCAACCGCACGCGGGTCCTTGCTCTGGGCCAACTCGACAGCGCCGCCGTCAGTCCAAAAACGCTTCCAATGATCAATGCTTGCGGCGAACGTCTCCTGCGCCGTCGGTAACTTGTCAACGCTGAGATCGGGCGTAAAACGAGCGACAAATTCGAGAAGGCCTGGTTCTCGGCCTCGCCCTTTGAGCAGCACCGCATGCGGGTCGATAAGCTCGATCTGTGCCGGACCTTCCCACGCAATCGAAACGAAGTATCTATCAGCGTCGAGCGTGCGACGCAGATCGATGCGACCGTTTCTGTTACCGAGAATCTTAGTACGGTGCCGCGCGTGCAGCGGCCACTCCACTGCCTGCATCCCCGACGAGCCGTAGGGAAACTCGAAGCGAACCGCCAGCTTGCCGTCGTCGATCAAAGTTGATCGGATCGAAACCGCGAGTAGATCATGATGCGGATGAACAGTTGTTTGAACCGTTACAGGGTTACCCTCGAGTTTGAAGCTGCTCGTAATGATGCCGCGCCAGAGATCCAGCTCCTGTCTGACGTCCGAAAGATCGCGAGGACTTATATTTCTTCCCCCGCAAGTCCCGCAAAGACGAATCATCCCGAGGTGCAGTCGATGCGGATTCTCGCGCAACCAGTGGAAAAGCTGTGCTTGTCCGTCATCGCTCGTTGCGTAACCGACCTTGCGACCATGCGTCTCGTACTGCGTTAATCGTAGAGGTCCGGGCACCCAATCCGGCTGACCGGGCGTCGTGTGCCAACCCCATTGCGACATCGTGCAGAGCGGCGTCGCGTTCTGATGGTGGTACGAGAACGTTTGCAGACCGGTGATGTCTGCCGTAAACGCAAACTCCCCGTTGCCGACCGTTAATGGCGACAAAGGATCGAGCTGCCGCATGACAGGATTGTGCCGGGAAACTAAAGCGGCCCGATCAATCGAACTGCTCGCTGGTCCTGCGATAGCGATCGCGCTTCCGCGCTTCGGCAGGCCCGTTCCAAGCACACCACCGCCAACCGAAAGTGCTTTCAGAAAGTTTCGCCGCGAGATCATCCGTATACAAAACATCGGGGACCGAAAGCCTGAATGCGGCCTGCGATCCCCGATTGTTACACTGCTACTACGAGTAAAAGTTAGAAGATGAACTTCACCATCACTTGCACTCGTCGTGGGTAGTTAGCCTGTGTTCCCGCGGTGAGCGCGCCGAAATTGCTGGCGGTCGGATTCATCTGAATCGCGGCGCCACTGAGGAGCCAGGGATGATTGAACGCATTCAATAGATCAAACCTGAGCTGGAACCTCGTGCCTTCAGTGATCTGCGTGTTCTTGACGAGCGACAGGTCAACGTTGTTCACGTTTTCGGCGCGAACATCGGAGAACCGCAGCGGGAACGTGCGAATGTTCCTTCCGGTCGGTTGAATCTGAATCGTCGTATTGTTCGGACCGGGAACCGACGCTCTGGTATCGAACCTCGTGGTATCGAACCATTTTGAAATGGTCCGCTGATCGTCAGGCAAAGCAATCTTCCCACCCAGGTAAATGACGTTGGTGCCGAAGTTGAGCGGTGGTCCAACCTGCCAGGCGTAAATGCCGGACATCTGCCAACCACCCAGCAATCTCGACAGCACAGCGTTGTTGCTGTCGCCGATCGCCTTGCCCTTGCCAAACGGAAGTTCATAGATCCAGCTCAACGCGACACGGTGTGGAGCGTCAAAGGCCGAGATCATCTTGGTCGGTTCCGGATCGCTGGGATTCAACAAGTCGACCTGCTCGATGAACTTGGACCACGTGTAAGCGAGGTTGACCGTGTAGCCCTGCGAGAACCGCTTCTGCACGTTGAACTGCCCCGAGTGATACCACGACTGTCCTTCGTTGGTCGTGCCGTTGACCGTATCGAAATGCGGGAACGGCCGCAGCAGTCTTTCGCGAGCGATGTTTGTTCCCGTGCCGATAGTTGAATTGGTCGGCACCAGGTTACGTAACGGATTAGGCACGTTCCCGCCGAGGAAACTCTCGACTACGGGATCTCTCTGCGGACTGGTGCTCAGGTACTTCTGCGGAGTCGCGTTAAAGTTGCGATTGACTTCGATATCGCTTCCCTTATTGCCAACGTACGCTGCCTCAACCACAAATCCGCCCGGCAGCTCTCGCTGAATACCAAACTGCCAGCGTTGCATCTTCGAAACTTCCGGATTCGGATTGAAGAAAGTAACTGCGTTGCCGATTTGTGTCTGAAAACCAAGACCGGCGCCAACGGGTTCCTGAACGCCATCAGGGAACGGATTCGAGAGCGTGTTCACGATCGTGAATCCATCAGCGGCCACGGTTATGAACGGCGTGTTCAAGCTGAATCCCGTCTGGTTTACGTCGCCTCGACGTTGTCCCAGGAAGCCGTAGTACTCACCATAACCGCCGCGAATGACTGTCTTTCCGTCTTCGGTGAGCTGGTAAGCGAAACCGAGACGCGGCATGAAGTTGTCCTTCGGCGTGTCATAGAGTTCGCGTGGCTCGCCATTGACGCCCGCGAAAGTCAGACCACCACGCACAACAAACTGATCTGCGGGCAGACCCGCAATTGGATTCAATGCGTATCTGGCCCGGGCCGCGCCTTCAATCGGTTGGATATAACTGAAATCGAAGTTGCGGACACTGCGGTTGTAACGCTCAGTCATTCCGCCTTCAAACTCATAGCGCAACCCTAGATTCAAGGTGAGCCGTGGCGTAACGCGCCAGTCGTCATGCGCAAAGAAGCCCCAGCTCGTCGACTGTTCGGCATAGTCAGCCAAACGCGCGATGTAACTGTTTTGTGCGCTTGGCAGGCCGAGCAGGAATTGCGCAAACGACTGACCGCGAGCACCCGGTGCTACCGAAGAAATATTGGTGGGACCGCTGACGAGATCGCCGGTAAAGTCGAAGCGACCGGTCCAGTCATTGATGTTGTTAAATGAGTTTTCACGATAAGCGCGAAACTCCGTACCAAACTTCAGCGAGTGCGTGTTGTAGACCTTGTTCACAACAGCGCGAATTGAGTGAATGTCGTTTGGCCTGAACTCGTCGTTAACGCGCGTACCCAGGTAACCGGTGATACCGATGGCCGGGAAGTGGCGTTTGTCTTCAGGTACTAAAGCCTGATAACGAGCCGGAAATCCGACACTCGTCAGATCAAATCCGTCGCCTTCAGAATTCTGTCCATCCACGCGGATGAAGCGGTTGTAGCTGTACTGGATGTTCAGCACAGTGGACGCGTTGAGCGTGTAGACGTCGTCAATCGTGAACTGACGCGAGATGAACTGAAACTCCTGACCGGTGGCGAGGTTCTTGAAAAAGTTGTTGTAGTCGCTATTGCGTGTGTACCAGCTCGCGCGGCCAAACATGCGATGGTTGTTACTGAACGTGTGGTCAATGCGGATCGTGTTCGTGTAATAACGCGCCGTTTCCACCAGATCCGGTTGCAGGTAATTGTTGGAGCCATCCGGGGCGCTGGGAGCATTAAGCGGACTCGGCCAGTATTGATCCACTATGCTGCGCGCCACCGGGTTGATCAATTGCGTAGGCAGCTTGTTGCAATTGGTGCCGCCAACCTGGGTGCCGGTGATGGTGGGAACGATCGGGTTGCCAGCGCCGTCGCATTTGAACGGATCGAGAATGAACTGACTCGTATTCTGAGGATTCACACGTTTCGAATAAGGATTGAAAATCTGGTACGCGGAACCCAGAGCCAGGAGTTCCGAGAAGTCGCCAGCTTTCATCTTGTCCGTCGGCGTCGTGAAGTTGCCGTTGTTCCTGGTGCGAATGTCCTTGATGTATTCGTAACCCCAGGAGAAGAACGTCTTGTTACGTCCGTTGTAAATCTTCGGCAACACGACCGGGCCAGTGAATGTAAAACCAGGCCGGTCGTACGGAATCTGCGGACGGGCAGTATTGGTGCGATTGGCGTGAAAGTCATTCGCCGACAGTGATACCGGCATCTTCACCCAATACGCCGAACCATGGAAGTCGTTTGTTCCTGACTTGATGACGATGTTGGTGACGCCGCCCTCAGTATTTCCAAACTGAGCATCGAAACTCGCCGTCTGCACCTTAACTTCCTGAATGATGTCTGTCGGCGGGACGTAAGAGGCAGTAACCTCAAACGCATTCGCCACCGAAGTGCTGGGCGCGCCGTCGATCGTTACGTCACCGCGATTCGGTCTCGTGCCGTCCACGGAATAGCCGGTGATGTGAGTCGGTTCGAAAGGACGATCCAATTTAACGTCGCGGCCGCCTACTGCCGCCGCGCCGAAGGTCGTACCACTCGCCAGTCCGATCAGGAAGAAGGGATCGCCGTGAGGTGTTGGCAGCTCCGATACGCGGCGCGCATCAACCACCTGGCCCATCGATGCAGTCGAGCTTTCGATGACGGCGGCGTCAGCGGTAACGGTGACGGTTTCCTGGTTACCGCCGACTTCGAGCATCGGATCGATCTCGAGTCGATCGTTAACCTGGAGAGCAATGCCCTCTCGGATGTAACGTTTGAAACCATTCGCCTCGACCACGATCCGGTAAGTTCCCGGGATCAGGTAGGGCATCGTGAAGAGACCGCGATCGTTGGTCTGCACATCGCGGCTGGTTCCCATTGCTACGTTGGTGATCGTAACGGTCGCTCCGGGAACGGCTGCCTTGTTGGCGTCCAGGACGGTACCGGAGATCGTGCCTCGCGCTTCCTGTGCACGCAGCGAAGTTGGGCTAATCAGAATAGCTAAGACAAAAGCAATCGCACACAAGGAGTATGCAAGCGAGCGGGCTCTGGATAGCATTTGTTTCTCTCCTTCTCTGTAATCCGGCTGGCCGAACTATCTGGGCCGGTGTGGGGCGACTAGCACACGAACGTGTACTGACTTGATCAGCTCTGACTTAAACGCAGGTCTGACCATTCAAGGCGAAGACGCTAACTAAAACTGCAAATCCTGGAATTTTTATCCAATGATTGGTCAAGTTTTTCCTTACCAATTTATTCGTGGTTGAACTTTGGGTAATACCAATGCAAGTTGCACAAGAAATTAGCAAGATTCGTTCCGGCGAAAACAAATTAATTAGTGCTCGGTTTTTAAGAAGCCGAAGGAGGGAGCCGTCCAAATTTCCGGATGGGCATCCGATTTTCGTTAAAACCCGCGAAAAAATTGGTAAAGCCTGAAATTTATTTCAGCTTCAGCGAAACTTCCGGAGGCGTTGCATAGTCGCTCCAGAGACGGTCGAGCTCGGCCTTATCCGGCGGTCCATCGGCGACAACGTACCGGTAACGCGCCACGAATTTTTCGCCCGGCTTGATCTCAAACTTGCCGAGTTGCGACGGCGCGTAGTTGAAGTACGGATCGTCCGGATGAATTCGCAGTGGCTGCGGCGCCCGGAAGTTAGCGGGATGATCCAGCACCGCGATGCCGACTGTTTGATCGTCGACGTTTCCCGACATGTGAATCCAGCGCGCGCGCGTCGCGTTGCCGCTCTCGCGTGCCTTCCCTTCTGAAGTCAGGAAAGAGACCTTCGTCTTGTCCCTCCAATTACGATGACCGCGAACTCCCATGCCGCCGTAGCGATACTCCTCGAGAATCAGCGGGCTGTTGGTCGCGCACTGTTGCGTCGCCACGATGTCGAAGAGGAAATAGCGCTTGGCCTTGCCTCCTTGGCCCCCTTGACCGACGTTGTAGACACGCACGTCCCAGTGTTCGTTCAACGCAGTCGTTTGCGCACCACCGGTGAGCGCCACGTAACGTTGCTGCGATTTGAAACCCGCGAAAACAGGACCAGACCAGGCGGCATCCACCCCCGCGAAATCGACCCTCGCTGTACCGTCGCCGACGTTCCAGAAATCAGGATGTGCGCCGTTGAATTCGGTCTTGGTCCACGCGAACCAGATTCCGTGATGATGATAGTGATCGGATGGATAGTCGTCCGTCACCAGGCGGCCTGACGGTGTGAACACCGGGTGGATGTAACCACCACGGAGAAACACGGGCTTGATGTTTTTGTCCGGTAAGCCGGACGGCGTCGTCACGAAAGTGAAAACGCTGCGTCCGCCGATTTTGAAATCAAGACCATCAGGCTGGCGCGTCAGATCGACGCTGGTCTTCGCTTTAGATGCGGAAGCGACGATTTGATAGTTCCTGGTTTCGCCTGCTTTCAATGCGGACAACACGAAACTCGCGTTGCGATCGGCATCGATCTGCAACGGAATTAGTTGACCTGAAGCGTCGCGTAGCGCATACGACGCACCTTTGAATTCAGCCGGGAGCGCAAATGAAACGAGACTTTCGTAACGATCGTGAGCGCCTGCCGATACCGACACAGTAGCTTGTCTTTTTGCAGCCGTCAGTTCGCCGTTCGAGACTAGAGCAACGACGGCGACCGCGATCAGGAGCAGGATCTTTAAGCGATTCAGCATCTGTTTCAGATCAGGTGTTAGTCGGCGCCGGAACTTTTGCTAACTCAGAGATCTTGATAGGACGAGACTGCTCGATACTCCGGCGAGCGGCGATCCCCGTCAAACAAGACAACGCACCCGCGCGAGAACTCGGCAGACGCAGGTACGACGGCATCTCCGTGTTGCGGAAGATCAGATCGCGAATGCGCTGGTCGCCGCCTGCGTGACCTCCGGTAATTTTCTCGATCGGTATCTTCTCGCGCTGGCCAAAACTCTTCGTCAGGTAAACCTCCGTCTCTTCCTCGATGGGCCACGGTTGCCGCTCATAATCGCGAATCTCCAGCCGGCCCTTCTCGCAATTGAATGCCAGCCGGTAACCTTCAAACGGCATGAACGCATTAAGCGAATAACTCATGTGCGCGCCGTTCGAGTATTTCACGACTGCCGACATTGTGTCGTAAATATCGACGTCCTCACGGAACACACAACCATCTCGATGATAACCATCGACGTCCTCGCACCCCGCGTAAAGCTCCATGCGCGTCGCGTTCTTTGTGAGATCGTAAAAGAAGCGACAGTCCTTCGTGTGCGGACAGGCCCGGCAGTGAGTCGAGCGGAATGTTCCGTTGCGACCGTACGTACGCAGTGCGCCCTGGGCAGAGACCTCGACCGGATCGGCGTCGAGCCACCAATTGATGAGATCGAAATGGTGTGTAGCTTTGTGGACCCAAAGGCTGCCACCTTTAGATTTGAGCCGGTGCCAGCGGCGGAAATAATCAGCTCCGTGGTACACGTCGAGATACCAGCTAAAGTCGACCGAGATCACTTTGCCGATCGTTCCCGACATGAGGATCTCTTTGATCTTCTGGTGCTTCGGTGCGTAGCGATAGTTGAACGTGACGACGATGTTGCGTTTGTTGCGCCGCTCGGCGTCAAGCACTTCCTTACACTGCTTTTCGTCGACGACCATCGGCTTTTCGGTGATCACGTCGATACCGCGATCGAGTGCGCGGGCGATGTAGTGACTGTGGAAACCATCGACAGTCGTGACCATCAGCAGGTCAGGTTTCGTTTGGTCGCACATCTGATCGAAATCGGTAAACGTCGGACAATTCGCTCCTGACAGCTTGCGTGCGACAGCAACTCTTTTCGCGTTGATGTCGCACATGCCGACGACGTCGAGAACGTCCGTGTAATTCTGGACCAACGGTCTGGCCCACATGCCTACCGAACGCTCGCCGGTGCCGACGATGGCATACCGTCGTTTCGCGGCAGGAAAAGTCAGTGAAGCAAATGCGGAACTTGGCAGAATCAACGATGCCGCGGCCGCGGTCGTTGCTGTTTTTACAAAATGACGTCTGGATTGGTCCATCAAGATCTCCTAAAAGCAATTTGTTTAAGGTATCTGCGTCAGCAGTTTTCTCATGTCGTCGACTGTTCGAGCGTATGCCGGATCCGCGGCGAGGTTCTTGAGCTCGTGCGGATCGTTCGCATGATCCAGCAGCATCTGGCCTGCTCGTCCATCGTCCCACGAAACGTAATGCCATCGCTCAGTGCGTACTGATTTTCCCAGCTTCCCCTGATATCGCACCACTGAGAAAGCCGGATAATCCCATCGAACGCGCGGGTTGCGCAACAACGAAATCAAACTGTGTCCCTCCAATCGCGACGGAGATTTGTAAGGTTGCGGCAAGCGACAGAGCTCGACGAGCGTCGGATACATATCCAGCAACTGCACCGTCCGCGATGAAACTCCTTTCGCGACACCGGGACCAGCGATAATGAACGGCACGCGCGTCGCAACTTCAAAAAGCGAATAAGCCTTGGACCACTTCCCTTTCTCACCCAGGTGATAACCGTGGTCGCCCCAAAACATGATGATGGTTTTCTCGCGCAGCTTCAGCCGATCCACCGCATCGAGTACACGCCCGACCTGTTCGTCCATAAAACTTATCGACGCGTAATACGCGCGGATCATCTCGCGCGCATCAGCAGGCGACGCCTCGCGGTTGATAAACAGATCCGTGTTTCGCCTCGCAATTGAAATTTCCGGGAAACCGGATGGCGCCTGCGGGCGAGACGAAAAATCTACGGGCAGTGGAATCGTGTTCACATCGTAGAGATCGAAAAACTTCTTCGGCGCCGCCGGCGGGCTGTGTGGCTTCGCCATTCCGAGCGCGAGGAAGAACGACTGGTCTTTGTACTTTTCCAGATACTCGATCGCCTGCGTCGCCATGCGGTAGTCGCCGTTGTCTTCTCCGTTACCATCAAGGACGACGATGCGATCGGAATGCGCCGTACGATCGGCGCTGTCGGGATTCGAAGGCGGACGCTTTGCGCCAGTGAAGTTTCGCGCCTCGCCGCCTTCGGTCCAGGCTTCGGTATCGTCGATGCCGCCATGAAATATCTTTCCGGCGCGCAATGAGACGTAACCATTTGCCTTGAAGTGTTGTGGCAGCGAAACGAGCTCGGGATGGAGCGCGCGGAAGTAGTGTTCGTTGTCCATCACTTCCGTTTGCGTCGGATACTTGCCTGTCAGCAGCGACGAGCGCGAAGGATTACAAAGCGGAAACTGCGTGTAAGCGCGATCGAACCTGACCCCGCGCGCGGCAAGTTTATCGAGGTTCGGCGTCTTCACGATCTTGTTGCCGTAACTTCCGAGCGTCGCGCGCAGATCGTCGGACGCGATCAGGATCACGTTGTACTTCTGCGTTTGCGTCGCGGCGCTGGGTCGCGGAGCAGGAAAAACAAACGCGTGCGACACAAGTGCCGTCAAGCACAAGCTGATGATCAGAATTAAGCGCTTCATGCTAGCGATCGCTCGACAGTTTTACTCTGGTTCCCGGGATCAGGCGAATTGGTCCAAGCAAACCGGAAGGAATGGGTTGGACCTTGTCCATGTCCTGCGGCTGGAATCGCTCACCGTAACGCAGGTTCAACAGACGATAATCGGGCAAGCTGCGTCCGGCCATGTAATTCATCGCAGTGTTAGCAACCATGATCCGGATCTTGTTTGGGCCCGGGCGCAGCATTCCTTTAACGTTGACGGAATACGGCGGGCACCAGAGCGTTCCGGCCCGCTTGTCGTTAACGTAAACGACTGCAGCTTCACGCACCGGTCCTTCATACCAGGCCTGCATCCCGTTTCTTAAGGACAGCACGGGAATCGCAGAGCCCTCGCCGAAGTCGAGTTTCAAATCAAAGTTGTCTTTAATCAGTTCCGCAGGTATCTCGACGTCTTTCTCGTATGTCGCCACGCCGGAGAAATGACGCGTCGCCTCGTTGGCTGTCCACGAAGTTAATTCCTGCATGTCGATGGGACTGCCGGCTCCAAACGACACTCGCCATCCGCGGCTCAAATCGATCGGTTCTGCTTCCGCAGATGCGATAGCAGGTTCTCCGCTGATCGTACGCTTTGAAAAGACAATGATGGTTGACCCATACGGCGGTAGTTCCAACGCGAGCGTGCTGCCATTCTTCGTTTGTGCTTCGACGTTCAGCGGCCTTACTGCTCCATCCAACGGGTTCCACGATTCCGGTTTCATGCCTTGCACCCGAAATGTCGCTTTTAACTTCTGCGCGACGTTCGACGTGTTCGCGAGGAAATAAATTTCGGCGTCCGGAGTGCGACGATGGACAAACCCGATATCCGCGGTCGCCGGACTCAATTCGACATCCGGAGTAACGAGCCGTTGAAGCGTCGCACGCAGTTGCTGTTTTTCATCAGCAACGAAATGGCCGCGCGCCGCCGTTCCTTCGAACAGTTGCTTCGATACCCCCGCGACCTGCTGATGGTCTGTGTCCTTCGCTAAAAACCCGGGTTGTTCAGCGGGTGTACGACGAGTTGCGATCAAAACGCCGCCACCGCGGACAAACTCTTCAAACTTGCGATACGTGTCGATCGAAATCGTTTCGACGTTCGGCAGGATAACGATCTTGTATTTATTCTGGCCCAACAGCAGCGAACCGCTATCAACCCGGCCGACTTGCTTGAGCGCGCCTTCGTCAAAGAAGTCGAGATTGTAACCGGCCTCGAAGATCGCCGGCAGCAAATTGGCGCCGACTCGTTCACGCAAAACCTCGATCAAGTGCGGATTTCCCGGCGTCATGTGCGCCCAACCATCATCGTTGGCTAGATACACCGCAACGTCGTTCACCTGCTGACCCTGGCGCATCATGAAACTCACGCGCTGGAGATACTTCGCGACGTCGGGCATGACGATCCACCACGGGTTCTTCTCATTGAACACACCGGCGGCGTAAAAACGCCA
>JAICGQ010000013.1 GCA_025923035.1 Pyrinomonadaceae bacterium
AACGATGTGCAGTTTGTGGCGGCGCTCGACAAGGCGACGGGTAAAGTTCGCTGGAAGAAGATGCGCGAGGGGTACCAGGCGTATACGACGCCGCTGGTCGTGTCGCTACCGGAAGGCGATCAGCTGATCAGTCCGGGCGCCTTTCGCGCGATCGCCTACGAACCACGCACGGGAAAAGAGATTTGGCAGGTGAAGTACGGTGAAGGTTTTTCAAACGTGCCGCGGCCGGTGTTTGGGCATGGCTTGGTTTTCATTTGCACTGGCTTCCAACAAGCTTCGCTGCTGGCCATCAAACCCGACGGTCGCGGTGACGTCACTAAATCGAAGGTCGTGTGGCGATTGGATCGCGGTGTGCCGTTGACGCCGTCGCCGCTGCTTGTCGGCGAGGAGTTGTACATGGTCACGGACAATGGGATCGCAACGTGTGTCGATGCGAAGACCGGAGAGGAACTCTGGCGTGCACGTCTTGGTGGCAACCACTCCGCCTCGCCCGTTTATGCTGACGGAAAGATCTATTTCCTGAGCGAGGAGGGCGAATCAGTCGTGATCGCCCCGGGGCGCCAACTAAAGCACCTCGCCACGAACCAACTCGACGCCCCCACCCTCGCCTCCATCGCCATCTCGGACCACTCCCTCTTCATCCGCAGCGCCACCCACCTCTACCGCATCAGCAACTAACCGCTGCGCTGACAGCAGCGAGCCGCGAGACTGAGCGGCCGACGAACTCACGCTCGCGACGAACTCACGCTCACGGGGTGAACATGCGGCGGAAGAGGATGCCGGAGAAGTTTAGGCGCATGGCCCGACCGTCGATGATGGATTCGAAGGAGATCCAGTCGGGCGCCTCAGGGTCACCGATGCCGAATTTGCCGTCACCACGCGCAACAAGCGGCTGAAGACCATCCAGGTACAACCGATCCTTGCGATAGACAATACGCGCGTCGCCGTACCACGGACTGTCGTTGAAATAGTGCCCCGCGTAACCTTCCCACTCCTTGCGTCGTTCAGACGAACCACGCGGACCAGTGTAGCGCTGACCCGCGTACCAGTCCGGCCCCCAATACGCCTCAGTCACCACGCGGTTGTCGCGCACGAACCCAAGCATGAACGTTTCGAAATCCGCGTGCTTTACGATGAACCGATCTCCCGTCGCTGCCGGACGCTCGAGCGCGATACGACGTCCCGCATAGACCAAGACCAACTTCTCACCCTCCGCCACAAACACCAGCTTCTTCCCATTCGGCGACGTGTACTCACCCGCATAATCCGCCGCATTCTTCACTTCATCCGGCGCCGGCACAGCGGCAGGCGCCTCAGGCAATTTCTTCGCATCGAGCGACGCGTTGAAGAGGTCAACCGCATACTTCGTCACTGCCACCGGTCGATACCCACGCAAGTTCGCATTCACCGACGCAAACGCACCAACACCCGACGTCGCATCAACGTCGAGCGCCGAACTAAACGCCACCATCCCACCCGTATGCCGCAAACGCTTGTGCCCATCAATGTCGCTCACCCACAGACCATAACCGTACGACGCCGGCTCACCACGATACGGCGAATTAATCGCTCGTTGCGTAAACAGCTTGTATCCTTCCTCGGAAATCAGCCGTCCCTTCGGCAGCGCACCGCGATTGAGCAACATGCGAATGTACTTCGCCATGTCGCCCGGCGTTGACGCAATACTTCCCGCCGCGATATCAACTTCGATCCACTGCGCTTCCGCGAGCGTACCATGCAACGGAAACGGCTTGCCTTCGTTCAGCGGCTCATACCCGATCGCCATGTGCTTGCGAATCTCGTTAGTGATCGTCGAGCTACTCGTCGTCATTCCCATCGGCGCCAGCAAACGTTCCCGCAGCGCGTCGGCAAACGGCCGCTTGTCGAGTGCTTCGATCAGAAAACCGAGAATGTTGTATCCCGTGTTCGAATACAGAAAGCGTTTCCCCGGCTCCCACGCTGTCCATAACTCGCCGAGCAGCGCGTCGAGCAGCAGCGGCGCACCCGGCAGCCCGGCAGTGTGACTCAACAGATGATGCGCAGTGATCGCTTCAAATTTAGTATTGATTTTCAACCACGGCAGGTATTCGGCAATCGGCTTGTTAAAGTCGAGCTTGCCTTCCTCTTGCAACTGCACGAGCGCAAGTCCGACAAACGACTTCGACACCGATCCGATCTCAAACATCGTCTCGTTGACAACTTTCAGCCCCGCTTTCGTATCGGCAAATCCATAAGTCGATGCCCTGATTAGACCATCGCGGTTCGCCAGTGCAAGCGTCAGTCCCGGCGCGCCCGTTTCGCGCATGTGCCGCGCGACATACTCGTCGAGCTTCGCAAACAGCGGTTGCACCGCAGCCGCCTGCGCCGCCATCGTCGCCGGGGCAAACGAATTAACCAGCACCGACCCGCCCTTTGCCTCGATCACTCCGGCGGCTGCCACCACCAGCGCCGACTTCGCAGTCTGCGACAGAAACTTACGCCGCGAAAGATTCATGGACATTCCTATGTTTTTCCTTAGTTTGTGTTTAGACCGAGCGTCTTCGACAATTCGACAAACCGCGCTTCGGATCGCAGATTCTTGAAGACCGGATCGATACGGATGAAAGGCAACCAGTTGAACCGCTCTTCCTGCGACTTCTCGAGCCACTCAATCGCGAGCTTGCGATCGTCGAGGCCCGCGTAAACAACCGCGGTTTGAAATGGGGAGACATACTGCTGCTTCGAGAGCTCCTGCAACCGCGCGATCACTTTCTCTGCCTCGCTGCGCTTCCCGGCGAGTGCTTGCGAATGGCCCAGGGCAGTCAACACCGCCACGTTATCAGGCGACTTCTTCAATGCCTGGCGAAACTCGGCAATCGCCTCGTCCAACTTTCCCTGCTCTTCCAGCACCAACCCGGCTTCGTAATGCGCGCGAGCAAAACTCTGATCCAGCTCCAGAAGCTTCAACGATTCTTTCCGCGCTTCATCGAGACGGCCTGCATAATACAGATTACGAATGAAGTCTGAATAGATGGTCAACGAAAACGGCTCTAACTCGTGCGCCGTCTTCGCCTGAACGATCGACTCGTCCAACCGTCCTACCGCCGCGAGATAACTCCCATACCACTGATGCGCCGTCGCGTAGTTCGGATTCAGCGCGATCGCACGTTTGAAGTGCTGCTCCGCCTCGTTCCACTTGAGGTGATAGCGATACTTAACAAAGGCAAGCGCGTTGTGCGCCTCCGCAAGGTTCTCGTTGATCGACAACGCGCGGTTCGCAGCGGCTTCAGCTTTCGGGAACGAATCATTCGCCGGCGCGACGTTGTAAACGTTCAGCAGCAGATAACAATCAGCCAGACCCGCATAGGCGAGGCCGTAATCCTGATCGCGCGTGATCGCCTGACCGAAGTAGTCGATGCCTTTTTTAAACCCCTCGATCGTTCGCTGGTTCCAGTTGTACCGGCCGAGCAGATAAAGCCGGTACGCTTCGGAGTCAGGCGAATAGTTTCGCGTCAACTGCGAATGATCCAAACCAACATCTGTTCGCGAACGCAGGCGCTGCGAAACGTCGCGCGAGATCTGCTGCGGCAGCGCGACGACTTCTGAAACCTTGCGACCGTAACGCTGTCCCCAGATGTGACTGTCGTCGCGCACGTCGATCAACTCAACAATCACCGCGAGCTCGTCTCCGCGTTGGACCACCGTACCTGACAGCAACGCATGCACGCCGAGCTCACGTCCAATCGCCTTCGGATCCGTTTCGCGACCCTTGTAATGAAACACCGTATTTCGCGACTTCACTTTCAGGTTAGGGATTCGCGACAGACTATCGATCAAACTCTCGGTGATACCGTCCGACAGGTACTCGGTGGCCGGATCGCTGTTGGTGAATGGCAGGACGGCGAGCGAGTTGATATTCGTCGTGCTGGCGTTGGTATCGTCGGGCAAATAGAATGCGCGCAACGCGACGAACGAAAGCGCTAAAAGCAAGACCACAGCCGCGAGCGCAGCGATCCTGCTCGGCCTCGACCAAAGACTCCCCGGCTTGGCCCAACGAACAGGCGAGGCCGTGAGCGTCGCTGCATCACTCATCGTGTTACCAATACTCGAGTCGACGTCGATCTCGCGCAACACTACCTGCAGATCGTTTCCGAGATCCTCGATCTTCTGGTAACGGTCATCCGGTTGCTTTGCGAGCGCCTTGTCGAGAATCTCCTGAAGACGCGTCATCCAGGGAGAGTCGTCGCCGCGCGCTTCGGCGATCGGTTTCGGCTGGTGATAGACGACGGCGTAACGCACGTCTAATGCGGTCTTGCCGCGGAAAGGCCAGGTGCCCGCGAGCATCTCGTAAAGCAGTATTCCGGTCGACCAGATGTCGGCGCGATGATCCACCGGCAGTCCCTGCGCTTGTTCGGGCGCCGCGTACGTCGAGGTACCGTAGGGCACGCCGAGTTCAGTCACTTGCGGATCGTGGTGTCCGGTCGTTGATGGTTCGATCAGTTTGGCGAGTCCGAAGTCGAGCACCTTGACGTGGCCCGTCCGCGTGACCATGACGTTGCGCGCTTTGATGTCGCGGTGCACAATGCCGCGCGCATGGGCTGCAGCGAGCGCGCTCGTCACTTGAATCGCAATCCACAGCGCTCGCCGCAGATCGAGCGGACGCCCGGCAACGATCTCGCGCACGTTGCGTCCCTCCACGAACTGCATCGCGATGAAATGAACATCGTCGACTTTATGTAAGCCAAAGATGGTGCAGATGTTCGGATGGTCCAGTGACGACGCCAGCTTCGCTTCCCGCTCGAAACGAACCAGGTTCGACGGCCGTTCCGTCAGATCCGGCGGCAGTACTTTGATCACTGCCGGACGGTCCAGTGAGGTATCGATGACCTTGTAAACCGTGCCCTGACCGCCTTCGCCAATCTTTTCGACGACACGGTAATGGAGGAGGAGTTGCCCGAGCATAAGATTGGGGATCGAACTGACGATTAAGCAGCGGGCGTATTATAGCGGAGAGGCGAGACTTCCGTGTAATCTGTGTTTCTGAGGAGAAACAACAATGAGCATCTTCACCAGAGTTCGCTTTCTCATTCCGGGCCTGATCATCGTCTGCTGGACTCTTTTCACGCCCGTTAATGCGGACGCTGACCCGCAAACCAACACGTCGACTTTCTACACCATCCGCCGCGATCTCAGGCGTTGCGCGTCGCCAATGTGCGGCGGCTACTTCATCAAGCTCGTGAACCAGTCGAAGACGCGTTGCGCCAACGGCCGTTACATGAACGAGTGCTACGTCGCGTCCATCGAATGGAACGCTCTACCCGAAACCGAAAAACCCGGGGCGCTGGTCCGCGGCAAATTAACCACTCGCGGCGATCGAAATGGCAAGTTTGGCGTGTTGAATGCGCAGGAAGTCTGGCTACCGGCGAGCGACACCAAAGCCTCAGGAACTTTCTTCCGCGTGCGCGATCGCGGCATACGCTGCATCGCTGCGCCCTGTGAAACGCACCACGAACAAAAACTCAACTCCACGGTGAACCGCAATATCGCGGGCGTCGACCTCGCCGGCGCAGGCGCCCCGGAGAATGTGGTGAGCGAGGCTCTCGCCGCGATGACGTCGCCGGAAGCGGTCATCGTCGCCGGTGTCCACACTCAAGTGACTGGTCCAGCGGGACGTTCGCGGATGCTCAAAGCTTCGCAGTTCTACCTGCGCGCCAAACCCGGCGGCGTCTCGTCCGGAAACGACAACCAGAACAAGCCATGTTTCAAGACCGGCTGTTCGCGTCAAATTTGTTCAGACGAAGAAGTCGTAACCACCTGCGAATACCGGTCGGAGTACGACTGCTATAAAACCGCCAGGTGCGAACGACAAGCCAACGGCAAGTGCGGCTTCACCGACACCCCCGAGTTGCGACGATGTCTCAGACGGAACTAACAATCGAATCTCCCCTCGAACCCTGCGCAAACTGCACCACCTTGCTAATCGGAGCGCACTGTCACGCCTGCGGACAGAAGCGGATCAACCCTAACGAGCTGGCGCTCAAACGCTTTCTCTCACGCGCGGCGAACGAGATCGTCGACATCGAGTCGAGCAAGATCTTCAAGACCTTGCGCGCGATGTTCACGAAACCTGGCCTGCTCGCCACGGAATATCTCGCCGGACGAAGGGGCAACTACATCGGCCCAGTCAAGCTTTACCTTATTTTCAGCGCGCTCTACTTTCTTTTCGCGTGGGGGACACTGGCGGAGATTCGCGGCGGGGCACAACAGCGCACGGCCAGGACGCCGATGGTCGTAAACATTGCGCGCAAACGAAACGTCGATCCTGCGGTGCTGGCGGACAAGATCCATCAAACGGCGGAAAAGTATGCGAACCCGTTCCGGTTTTTCAGCGTGCTGATTTCAGGAACGTTCCTGGCGGCGTTTTACTTTCGGACGAAGAAATACTACGTCGAACATCTCGTCTTCTCGCTCTACTACTACTCGTTCGATTTCTTCTGCAAGTGTGCGTTCGCGTTGATATTTATCGTTGCCGGGGCGATTGGTTGGAAGTTATCGCCGCACGTGTTGGATTTGTTCTATCCCATCGCGTTTGCGTATCTCTTGCTGTCGCTGAAACAAGTCTACAAACAGAGCTGGCTCGTCACGACCATGAAGGCGCTGCCGTTGTTCTTTCTCGAGTGGCTGCTGTTCATGGGCTCGATGATGGCCGGATTCGTCATCGCCTTCTCGACCATCTAACGCACCCTTACTGCGCCTCAGTGTTCTTCGCGATGATCTTGATCTGTTTCCGGATCTCGTTGTCGAGACTGGCCGCGCGCGACCAGCTCATACCGACGCTGCGATGCCGCACGATCCCTTCGTGATCGATGATGACGTAAGTGGGAAACGAGCGGATATCGAAGGCGCGCAGAATGCGTCGGTCCTTATCGCGATACTGCGGCCACACCATCTTGTTCTCGGTTGTGAACTCGCGCCACACGTCGTCATCGCGGTCGGAGCTGATGCCGATCAAGACGAATGACGGATCTTTCGAGTACTTCTTGTGCAAGTTCCGCAGGTCCGGAATCGAGTCCACACACGGAGGACACCACGTGCCCCAGAAATCCAGCAGTACGACTTTGCCGCGAAGGTCTTCCAGCGAAATATGCTCGCCGTCGAGTGACGTGAACGAAAAATCCGGCGCGTAGTTTTCGCGCGCGCGACGCGGATTCTCCGCCAGTTTCTTCGCGTTTTCGACGCTGGCGCCGTTAGGTTGGGCCTTGATGTACTGGTGTAGCTCCGCAATACCCTCCGGATCGCGATTCATCTGCAACAGCACCACGCCGAGGTTGTAGTGAAGCACAGCCACCGCGCCATCAATAGCGAGTCCCTGCCGGAAGGCAGCCTCGGCGGCTTGCAGTTTCTTTTGGTCCTTGCGTTCAGCCAATGCTTGCAGCGCCGCTCCCTTGTCGTTGTATGCCTTCAAAGTGAGTGTCTTGTTGTCGGCGGCGAGTTCCAGGACTTTGTCGGAAGTCTCGACGACGTTCTTGTAAGCCTCGAGCGCGAGATACGCATCGGCCATCAGGCTCAAACACTCGGCGCACTTCTTACCGCGCATCTCGTTGGCGCGTTTGAAACTCTTTAATGCGTCTTCGGCCAAACCGCGCGTAAGCGACTGGCGTCCTTTCGCAAGCTCCGCCTCGTAATCGTTCTGGCGCGAAACAATGGGCGCTGGTCCAAACAGGATCAGAAGACAAAGGATCGTGATTATGTTCCGCATTTGTGGGTACGCCTCCGTGAGGGCCGCATCATACCACCAGATGCCCTTCGCTGTGGCAGTGTTTAGGCGTATCATTGCCGCCGTTCACCTAACAAGCGACCGATCTGGAAAATCCACCGACTCTCACAAAGGAGATTACTGTATGAGAATCCCGACCAAACAGATCGCGGCGCGCCGAAGCGCCATCATCGTGGTCCTGCTGCTTTCGTTCCTGCTGTCACCCGTCACTCTGGTGGCCCAAACCGGAACGAACGACTGGTCGCGGCTCAGTTCTGCGACGTCCGGGACCAAACTCTCAGTGAAACTAAAAGACGGCAAGAAGGTTGAGGGAACGTTGACCGGCGTTTCCGACACGTCGCTATCGTTGACGGTGAAGAACGTTGCGAAAGAGATTCGGCGCGAGGACATCGCGAGCGTTCACGGGGTCTCGAAAAAGGGCGCCGGCAAAGCCACGCTGATCGGAATGGGAATCGGCGCCGGTGTGGGAGCGGGCCTCGGTATCGCAAGCGAGCAAAATGACAACGATTCCTTTTTTGAAACGAAGGACAGCGTAACGGCGGGAGTGATTGTATTAGCAGCCGGTATCGGAGCACTCACTGGTTTCCTCGTCGGAAGAAGCGGAAAGAAGCGAGTGCTCCTCTACGAATCGAAGTAACGAACGAGCGGTTATTCGGTCTTCGATTTCATCGCGTTCAATTCTTTCTCTAACCTGTCGATTTCACCCTGCAAGCGGGGTTTGAGGTCTGGGTTAACTCTGTCCACCTGCTTCTTGAGTGCCATGACGCGGGCTACGAGCAATGCCTGGTCTGCGGGCACTGCAACATCGGGAGTTACACCAGTGCCTTCCCAATTGGTCTTCGTGACCGGACTGATCGCACGTCCGGTTGGCACGAACATGCCGAAGTGCTCGCTGACGCGGAAACTGCCGCCGGGATGTGCGCCACCGCCGGTCGTTTCGCCGATGATCGTCGCGCGTTTGAGGTTCTTCAGGTTGTAAGTGAACTCCTCAGCGCCTGAGAACGTGCGTTTGCTCGTCAACACGTAAACGTCTTTGTTGAGATAACGTTTGCCCGCCACTTCCTTCCTGGTCCAGAACTCGTCTGTGCGATTGCCTTCGCGCCAGTAAAGATCGTTCAGGTGTACCGGTTCAGGCCCAAAGAGGTATGAACAAACGAGCGCCACCATTGCCGGATTGCCTCCGCCGTTCTGGCGCATGTCGATGATCAGCGAGTCAGTGCCGTTGATAAAATTCATCGCAGCCGCAACCGTGTCCGCCCCCAGCTCCTCATCCATGAAGTTCAGGAATTCGAGGTAACCGATGTTGCCCGGCAGCCGCTCGACCTTCGAGAAGCCGTGGTTCATCCAGGCCAGTTCGCGTTTGCGTTGTTCTCTCTCTTCCGCGGTAGGTTCGCGACGTTCACCACGTTCGGGAATCGCCTGGTGCGAATAACGCACGCGAAGATGCTTGTCTTTGCTGACGGCTTGCAGATCGTTCGTCAGTTTGGTGGCGAACTCCTTCGAACTGGTGATCTGGTCGTATTCTTTCTTCTCCACCCGTTCCTTGATCGACTGCTCCATCTTTTTCGCAACCTCGGGGAAGACGTACGAATCGTTGAGGCGCTTCAGAATCGTGTCGATCACTTTGGTGCGAGTCGCGGCGTCGATCGTGAGATCCGGTTGATCCGCTGGGCCAGGTTGAGCGGCGGCGCTGTTTGCGAACGTGAAAGTAAGAATCAACAGGACGGCGAACCGGATCAGAAGGGTCCGGGAGGAAGTTGGTCTAAACATCAGTATTTCTCCTTTTGTTAAATCAGTGTCAGTGGTCAGTGGTCAGTCGTACTAACTGTGGTTCGCGGTGCGAACTACTGACAACTGACAACTAACAACTGACCAATTTTCATTTGCGACCGATTAAGCCGCGAAGTATCAAGTCGGCGACGTCGGCGGTCCGTTGTTCCACTTCCTGACGTTCACCAAGTTCTGTTGTGCTGAGACTGTAGGGCAGCAGGCCGTTGGTAGCTTGCAGCATCGCGTGCGCTGTGACCTGCTCGTCGTCGAAGACAAACTCGCCGGAACTGCGGCCGTTCGCCAGCACTTCAGCAAAGATTTGCGCTTCGGCCTCAAAGTAAATTGCCCGCCGGGAAAGCAGCCCCGGACGCAATGCCGCCAGCAGATCGTTCAGACTCTGCGTGTAGTGCTGGATGCTGTCGAAACGAAACATGACGCGCGCGATCAGCATCAGGCGCAGACGTTCGGCGGCAGGGGCGCCGGAGCTGCCGATTTCCCGAAGGCGTTCCTTCAGTCGTTCGACGATTCGATCAACATGCGACAGGACGACTTCTTCCTTGCTCGTGAAGTGCAGGTAGATGGTTCCCTTCCCGATGCCCGCTTCGTGAGCGATGTCCTCGACGGTCATTTTCCGGTATCCGTAGCGTGCGAGGAGCCGGTCGGTCGCGTCGAGAATCGCGTCCTTTACCCCCTCTTTCGGTGCAATTGCTGCCATTTTCGCCTGTCTGACTGCTGACCAAATTCGAATTTCAGTCACATTAGACGTATACGGAGTGAAAAAGTTCCGCGGAATTTGAACTTAGTTTCGAAATTCCTGCGAGACCATCAAGCCGCGCATGCCGCCATCCATGATGCCGATGCCGACGCGGCCAAACTGCGGGCGCAGGATGTTGGCGCGGTGGCCGGGTGAGTTCATGAGGCCGGTGTGTGCGATTGAGACGGTCGGCGCCAGCGCGAGGTTTTCGCCGGCGATCAGAAAATGAACATTCGCCTCGCGCATTCGGTCGAATGGCGTACGCCCTTCCGGCGTATCGTGTGCGAAATAACCGCGGGCAAACATGTCGGTCGAATGTCGACGCGCAACTTCCGTCAGTTCGGGATCGGCCGCCAACGGCTCCAGGCCGTTCGCCACCCGCTCTTTGTTCACGAGATCGAGCATCTGTTTTTCTAACTCCGGACGCGCTCGCGTTGAGGTAACGGTGAACGGCAGAGTGACGCGTTCGTGCGAGTCAGGTTTGACGGTCAACAAATTCAGCGAACGCGCGATCGCATCACCAAATACCGGTCGCAGTCTCCCTTCGAGCGATTGTGCGTAACCAGCGAGACGATTTGCCACCGCGCTTTCACGCGTGCGTTCACTGACACCTTCACTCAGCGGAATCGCCATCAACAGCGCCGAAATGATCGCTGCGGTGATGAGGCCGTTCGCCAGTCCAGGAAGCAGACCAAGAGCCTGGTTCGTCGGGCGTTCGTGCAACTCGGGCGGTATTCGACGCAGCAACGCGTAACCAATCAGGTGAACAAGCAAACCGACAAACAACGCGACGAGAACGAACGCAACCGGCTGGTCCCACATCTCGGACCACAACTCGACGCGCGGTCCTAACCACCGCGCGACCGGCTCGTAATAACGCAGACCCGCAAGCAGGCTCAGCGCCCATCCGAGGAGATCGAGTGAACCGAGAATGAACCCACGCCGATAGCCGTTGGCCAGATTCAGGCCGATCAGAACCACGAGCAAAACATCAATTAAGTTGAAGGTCATTTATTTTTCCGTATCAAGATTCAAGCATTCGTAGTTCAAAAATTGCAATGTTCATGAGTTTTTGGATGGTTTATGGGTCATAGCGCCGCACCCTTGCACGCTCCCTGCAAATTCCTCAACAGAAATCATTTGGTGGCTATTTAGAACAATATTTGCGTAAAAAGTTGCATCGTTCGTCTCCCCCACTCTTCAAAAACCAAATCACGGAGAGCTGTGTTATGAACATCAGAGGTTTTCTCCAATTCACTTCACTGCTTGCTTTAATGCTAGTCGCCACGATCAGCTACGGGCAATCGGGCGGCTCCACGGTGCGTGGGACGGTGAGGGACCCGAATGGCAATCTCGTTTCAGGCGCGACTGTCACCCTTACGAATCCGGAAAGAAATTTCACGCGCACCCAATCGACCAACGAGGATGGCGCCTATGTGTTCACCGCTATCCCTCCTGGTACATACAAGCTCGAAGTGACGGCGCAGGGCTTTAAAACCGCGTCCGCCTCGGGCCTCGAGGCGCTTGTCGACACCCCGATAGTTCGCGACGTTCAACTCGAGATAGGCGCGGTATCCGAAACAGTAGACGTTACCTCGGCAGCCGAAGCCGCAATCAATACCAGCGATGCGAGCCTGGGAAACTCGTTTGAGCGAAAGCGCATTACCGAGTTGCCGCTGAACGCGAACAACGTCGTCGGACTGTTGTCGCTGCAGCCGGGTGTCACGCGCACGGGCGCAGTGAACGGTGGCCGCGCTGACCAGTCGAACATCACGCTCGACGGCGTGGACGTCAACGAACAACAGGATGGTCTTGACGTCGTAACTGATGAAGCGTTTGCGAGCGTTTTGAGAGTCACTCGCGATTCGCTACAGGAGTTTCGCGTCACTACCACTAATCCGAACGCCGAACAGGGACGATCATCGGGCGCGCAGGTTTCACTCGTAACGCGCTCCGGATCGAATCAGTGGCACGGATCGTTGTTCGAGATCCATCGCAACACCGTCACCACGGCGAACGACTTTTTCAACAACGCCGCCGGCGTCGAACGGCCGCAGTTGCTACGCAACATCTTCGGCGGTTCGGTTGGTGGACCGATCAAGAACGATCGCGCGTTCTTCTTTTTCACTTACGAAGGATTCCGCGAAGCGACGGCCACCTCGGTCGTTCGTGAAGTTCCCTTACCCACGCTCGGACAGGGCATCGTCCGCTATCGCACTGAGAGCGGCTTCAGCGATCCCGACTGTCCCGCCGGTACACCTTCAGGCGTGAACTGTTTGACGCCTGCGGAAATCAATGCGACGTACGCATCGGTCGGCGCAAACCCCGGAATCAACTCCGACGCGCTTGCGTTCCTTGCAGCCGCTGCTGCTCGTTATCCGGCAAATGACACCACGACCGGCGACGGCTTGAACACGAGCGGTTTTCGTTTCAACGCCCGCACGCCGACGGAATTGGACACCTACATCGCGAGGCTCGATTTCAACCTGACGGATCGGCAAACGCTGTTCGTCCGCGGGAACTACCAGAGCGATCTCAGGACGCGAGCGGTCTTTTTCTCACCCGATTGCAGTGTCGCGGGTGACAACATCCAATGTTTTCCTGACACGCCTCCGTTGACGACGTGGAACCATCCGAAAGGAATCGCTCTTGGTCATATCTGGACCGTTTCCAATTCGGTCGTCAATCGCCTGGGCTACGGCTTGACCCGCGCGTCGTTTACGCAAGGCGGCGACTCGAATGAAAACCGGGTCAACTTCCGCTTCATCTTTTCGCCGTCCGGATTCCGCCGCACGCTGGCGCGCACCACACCCGTCCATAACATTGTCGACGACGTTTCGTGGGTCCGCGGCAATCACACGTTCGGATTTGGCGGCAACATCCGTTTAATCACCAACAATCGCACTTCGCTGGGCGCGTCCTTCGACGAGGCGATCGTCAATCCCTCGTTCTACAACGCTTCAGGCGCGGTGATCACAGATGGTTTTAGTGATTTCATCAGTGAAAACGACCTGCGCGATGCGCTCGCTTCCGTCATCGGCCGCTATTCGCAATACAGCGCCAACCTCGTTTACGACGCCAGCGGTCAACTCCAGCAGGTCGGCACGCCGACAGAGCGCGCCTTTGCAACGCAGGAGTACGAAGGCTACTTCCAGGATTCGTGGCGCATGCGTCCGAACCTGACGTTGAACTACGGCATCCGCTGGTCCACGTCGACTCCGGTTTACGAAAAGAACGGACTGCAAGTCATTCCGAACGTGAACCTAACCGATTACTTCAATCGGCGAGTGGACGCCTCATTCAACTGCACATCCCTTAACGATCCAAACACGTTCGTACTTGGCGGCAAGGCCAACAACGCGCCGGGTTATTACGAACAGGATTGGAACAACTGGGCTCCGTCCGTTTCAGTTGCGTGGTCGCCTGATTTTGGCGACAACGTGTTTGGCCGGGTCTTTGGTCGCGAAGGTAAGAGCGTGATTCGCGGCGGCTTCCGTATGTCGTACGATCGCATCGGCAGCGCGCTCGCAGTAAATTTCGACCTGAACAACCTCGCCGGCTTCACTTCCGCGCGTAACATCAACGCAAACACATTCGACGTCGTCGATCCGGATCTTGGACCACTCTTCGGCGGTTTGAATCCGAACGTTCGCAACCTGGACTTCCCCGGCGCGGCCGGTCCGATTCCGACAACGCTTCAGTTTCCGCTGACGGTGGCGTCCGATGAAGACCAGCGTATTGAGACGTCGTTGGACCAGGGAATCACTACGCCTTACAACTACAGCTTCAACGTCTCCTATGGCCGCGAGATTGGCAAAGGTCTTTCGTTTGAAGCCAGCTACGTCGGGCGCTTCGCGCGCAGCCTTCTCGCCTCGCGCGACATCATGCAGTTGAACAACATTCGCGATCCTCAGTCCGGAATGACCTACTACGAAGCGATCAACCAGTTGGTCGATTTCCGTTACGCGAATCGCGAGATCACCTCGATCCCGAACATTCCGTTTTTCAACAACTTCTTCCCGTTCATGCCGGAATGGTGGGGCGACACTTCGTTGACACCAACGCAGGCAGCCTACGCGTTCATCGCGCCGGAAGCTTTGGGTGGCGGCGATCTGATCGACTACACGTTCCTGCAATTGCTTTGGGATGACAGTCCGGATTGCACCACGTGCCCGTTCGGCGGTGGGCCGGCTCGCTTCAACAACGTGTTCTATCAACCGCAGTTTGCGGCGTTGTCGGCGTTCTCGACTATCGCGAGGTCAAACTACAATTCGTTGCAGATCAGCTTGCGACAACGGCTCCGCGACGACGTCATGTTTGATTTCAACTACACCTACGGACATTCGCTCGACAATGCGTCGGGACTGCAGAACTCCACGAGCTATGGAACCGCGTTCATCGTTAATGCTTTGAATCCGGATCTGAACTACGCCTCGTCCGATTTCGACGCCCGCCACATCATCAACGCGAACTGGGTAGTGGGACTGCCGGTCGGCCGCGGCAAGCGCTTCTTCAACGGCGCCAGTGGGTTCGTCAACCAGATCATTGGCGGTTGGCAAACCACCGGCATCTTCCGTTGGAACAGTGGACTGCCGATTCAAACGCCATTCGATTGCTGCGTCTGGGCCACAAACTGGAACGTTCAATCGAACGGTCAACGGGTGAATCCGGTGCGCTCGTCGCCGACTAAGGAAGGTTCGCCGAACATCTTCAGCGATCCGGAGGCGGTGTATCGCAGTTTCCGTCCGGCTCGTCCGGGTGAAGTTGGCGATCGCAACGTGTTGCGCGCGCCGAGCTACATCTCGCTCGACATGGGACTCTACAAGGCGTTCAAGATGCCGTGGGAGGGTCACGAAATACAATTCCGGTGGGAAGTCTTCAACGTTACCAACACGCAACGGTTTGATGGCTTGACCATCTCCGATTTGAGTTTGGGAACTGATCCTTTCACTGGAGCAAGTAGCCCGACTTCGGACTTCGGGAAATTCACCTCCACGCAAGCCCCTTTGAATGAAACCAAAGCGGGACGCGTAATGCAGTTCTCACTGCGTTACACCTTCTAACCAGCCCCGGCACGCGGGTTACGCAGAATATACAGATTGCCAATCTGTGTATATCTGCGTAATCTGTGCGCCGGAATGCTTCAATTCCTCAATATCTCCAACATCGCGCTGATCGACGAGCTTCAGGTTGAATTTGAACCTGGACTCAATCTGCTTACGGGCGAGACCGGATCGGGCAAGTCGATCATCGTCGACGCCCTTGGTGTGTTGATTGGCGGACGGTTTACGAGCGACCTGTTGAAGTCAGGCGCGCAGCGTGGATCGATCGAAGGGTTGTTTCTGCTTGGTCCAAATCCCGGTCTCGAACGGTTGCTCGAGAATGCGGGTGTCGACGGTGGATCATCCGAAGAGCTGATCATCCGTCGTGAGCTTTCGGCGACGGGACGCAACAAGATATTCATCAACAATCAACTGGCGACGCATTCGCTGTTGCGTGAGTTGCGGGAGTTTCTGGTCGACATCCACGGGCAGGGCGATCAGCAGACGCTTTTCAATCCGCACACGCATCTCCAGTTGCTCGATTCGTTTGCGATCAGCAACGGTCTGCTGGATGAAGTGGCGGAGGCTCACCACTTGTGGACCAGGGTTCAGCGCGAACTCGACGCGTTGCGGCGTGATGATTCGGAGAAGTTTCAGTTGGTCGACACGCTGAGGTTTCAGATCGATGAGCTGGAACGCGCGCAGTTGGTGCTTGGCGAGGATGAGCGTTTGGAAGAAGAGCGCCGGAGACTGGCAAATGTCGAGAAGCTGACCGCGCTTTGCCAGTCGAGTTATGGACGTATTTACGAGGACGATGACGCTGCGGTGGCCCGTGTTCGTCAAACGTTGAAAGACGTCACGGAGTTGGCGGAGTACGATTCGACTTTCCGCGACTACCTCGAGGGGTTGGAAAGTGCGCGCGCCGTGTTGGAGGATCTTTCGTTCTCGCTGCGCGACTTTGCTGACAAATTGGAGTTCTCGCCGGTGCGACTCGCGGAGGTTGAAGATCGCCTCGCGGAGCTCTCGCGATTGAAGCGGAAGTATGGCGGCTCGCTTGAGTCGTCGCTCGCGCATCTCGCGCGCTCGGAAGATCGTTTGCGGCAGATCGAGACGTCGGATGAACGTGAACGGGAGTTAAGCCGCGAGGTTGAGGCAGCGCGAAGTCGTTATCTGGAGCGTGCGGGGAAGCTGCACCGCGAGCGTGTGCGTGCCGCGAAGCGTTTCGAGAAGGCGGTGGAAAGTTGTATCGCCGAACTGGCAATGGAACGCGCACGGTTCCAGGTGGAGATTTCTGACGCGAGCAGTTCCGCCGGCGCGAAAGGCATCGATCAAATCGAGTTCCATTTTTCAGCGAATGCTGGTGAGGATCTAAAACCGCTTGCTCGCGTCGCGTCCGGCGGCGAAGCATCGCGTTTGATGCTGGTGCTGAAAACCGTTGCGAACGCGACTGAGTTTCCGCGAACGATCGTGTTCGACGAGATCGACACGGGCATCGGCGGCCGAGTAAGCGAAGCAGTCGGCATCAAACTCCGCAAACTCGCCGAAACAAACCAGGTCTTATGTGTGACTCACCAACCGCAAATCGCCCGTTTCGCCGACAGTCATCTCGCGGTACAAAAAGCCGTTGTCGACGGCCGCACGCAAGTCGACATTTCCAAATTGAACCGCACCGGCCGTATCGAAGAACTCGCCCGCATGCTCACCGGCGCGGAGATCACCGAGACCGCGCGCCGCCACGCGCGACAGTTGTTGAAGATTAATTAATAGCCGTCTTACTGGACCACGTTTGTCGGAACCCCGTTCGCGACGTGTTTCTGTCTTAACCGCGCTACTACGTAGGCGATTACCGAGTAGACGCAGAGGTTGATGAGAAACGTCGCGATTTCGTCTTTGTCCTTCAGGTTTTCTCCGTGCTGCCAAAAAACTGTTGGCCAGTAGTACAACCAGACGTACGGACCCCGTTGAAGCTTGGGCAGGTCGCCGGTCGCTAAAAAAAAGTCAGTCACCGCATAGAGAAAGAAGGGCAACGCCGCGATGAGCAGTCCATTCCAAACGGCCCGCCACAATTGACTCCAGATCGCTCCCATATCACACCCACAAATTACAGGCGTTCCACGTTGCGATTGCAACTAAGGTCCAAACTTTTTAGTTACGCGGTCCTCGGGATTAGGTCCATATGTCGTGTAGACGTGATCACCAAGCAATGTCGGACCGCGACTCCTAATCGTATAAGGATACAGAGCAAACGTTCCGTACTGGCGCGTGATCACGAACATCTGCTTCGGCACTCCTCCCATGGAGGGACCGAGTCTCCTGGTTTCTTCGCGTTCCTGTCTGGCCAGTCTTAGGCATATCTTATCTCTCTCATAGAACTGCTTGACATGGCCCGCCTCGATGCGTGATTCCTGGATATCGCCCATGATCTTGCCGCCTGTAACGCCTACAGCCACTCCAACTAGCCCTCCGAGGATAGTGCCTGGACCGGGCATAAGCGTACTCCCCGCAACTGCGCCTACCTTGGCGCCTCCTCGTGCCGCCAACAACATTGTGACTAGCTTAAAGGAGTCTGATGGGTAGTCGTCCTTGTGCAGTTCGAGTCCTTTTGCAAGTTCCTCCAATGCCTCTTTTCTACACTCCAGGTGAGTCTTCTTGGGCTGTGCTTGAGCTGTTGCATTCCCCTTGTTCTGCTGAAACAAGTGCTGCGTGCCCGGAGCCGTCACGTACAGGCCCCAAACGTGGGATGCAAAAACCTTAACGTGACCACCGGGGACCTCTATGATAAGCGGCGTTTCCCCGGGTTCTGGAGGCGTACTCGTGTCGTGCTTGAAACCGACAATGGTGAGACTCATTGTTAATCTTATGAGTTCGGGTGATACAACTGGTCCCAGAATCTGTAGCCTCTTTGCTCGTCCTCTTTCAATCGCCTGGGCCACCTTATTACAGTTCGTCGGCAATCCGTCCATTATGCAACCGACCCCAAAACTATGGGGATCCGCCTGATTCGCCGATAGTGCCGACATTGAACCGGAGTTGTAACTGCCGACGGGCGGCCGCGGATCGCCGTGTGCCTGGAACGGTATGTAGTTGCCCAGCGGATCGTACATTGCCTGGTTCGTCTCACTGACACCAAGTGGATTGCGCAACGTGGTCTGGACGAATGCTCCCGGCGCGCCGGATGTTCTTTGCGTCGCAAACAACAATCCCTCCGCAGGTACGTGCGTGGTTTTCTTGTTTCCCGACTGATCGAGCCGCGTTAGAACATCACCGAGAACGGTTGAGCGCACGATATATGAAGTGTCGGAGGTTCCAGGCGACGTATTCGTTGATTCTTTGACCAGTTGCCCATCTCCGTCATATGCAGCGGAGTAGGTCACGGTATTAAACGCAGTAGTTTCAACCGAGCTTGTCAGGCGACCGGCAGCGTCATACGCCATCGTTCGCGGGTCGTCGGTACTGCTGGCAGTCGTCGCTGTAATCTGGCCGTCCGCGTTATAGCTCCAACCAGTGCGACGATTGTTGGTGAAGGTAGCGGTGTCGCTGGCAGGCATGCTGTTGTTGTAGTTGTAGTACGACCCGACTCGTGAAGTCATGTTGCCAAACTGGTCGTAAGCATAGGCTTGATTGTAAGGAGAACCGGCCGAGTTAATGCTGGCGCCTCCTGTCGATCTTCCAACATGATCGTAGGAATAGCTCCGACTCAGAAAACGCAATGTCACTGGCGGATTATTGCCGGCTGTGTCATTCAGATCCAGGACCGAGGCCAACGTTCCATCCGCATAGTAGCCATAGTCCTCACTCATCGCCCCGCGATACTCAGTTGGCTGCATTCGTGAGTTGAAGGCGATGGTCGCCGTAAATCCGACATAGCCAACTGTCTTCGGTGCGCCCCACGCCCGGTAGGTGACATCCGTAATGTAGTTGGTAGTGCCGGCGAACGGTGAGCCGGTGACCGTCTTCAATTGCCCTCGGACGTCGCGCGTATACGAAAAGCTCGCTCCAAAGGGATCGGTTACGCTCATCAATTGACCGGCCAGATTGTACGAATAGCTAATCGAGAATGAACCAACCGGGAAGGGTCGCGTCTCTTGCGTGAGCCGGGACAGCGCATCGTATTGATAGGTCTTGGTACCAAAACCATCAATCATTTGCATCCGATTGCCGGCCGCGTCATATGAATAGCTCACTGTTGATGGAAGGGTGATGCCACCGGGCGCCGCGTAGGTTATGCCGGTGAGGAGATGGCGACCGTTGTAGGCAAACGTCTGAGAAGCACCGCGCGCGTCGGTGATACTGCTGACCGTATCGTCCGCATTGTAGGTCCAAACAGTGTTGAGACCGCCCGTTTGTTCCGGCCTGTGCTTGTTGATCTGCCGGCCATAACCGTCGTAACCCATCGTCGTCACCTGAGACGGTGTGCTACCAACTGGCCCGGCATATTGTGTTATCTGCTCGATTTGATCGCGGACGTTATACGTATTCACCGTCGCGGAATAGACGCTGCCACCTTCCCAATTGAGAATTTCGGTTTTTACTGTTCGCCCGAGAACGTCTGAGTAGATCTTTTGCTGCCGGCGCTTCGCCACGCCACCGTTGAAAGTTCCCTCATCGGTAAGCGTTACGACTTCACCGCCTGCACAGCCACAACCACTGTATGACGCTTCCTTATATGCGCCGTTCTGATGAGTGGTCCTCAACGGCCGGCTGTTCCAGTCGTATGTTTGCTCAGCGTAAATCCATCCGGCTGCCTCATCGTCTCCATCGGTGTTCCATTGGAATGGTGTGCCGGTGGCGCTGGTCTCGGTGGGATTCGAGGTCTTGATGGTGCGGCCCATGTTGTCATAGACCATGCGCTGCCCGCTATAACCGCCATCGCTGCCGGGATGTTGAGTAGCTGTAGCTATCACCCGATCGGCCCCGTCAGTGATCCGGAAGGAACGCGCCTCACCCAAGCCGGTTTGAATAGTGGTGTAAGTGTCGATCCGCAACTGGCTGGGTGTGCTGTATTCGATCCGCGTGTAAGAGTTGTTCACGAGATCCGTGACTTGTAGCAAGCGTCCAATGGTGTCGAACGTAAACGTCCGTTCCGGTCCAGCTACGTTGTTGGGTTGGTTCGGCTGAGGCGTTCGTATGTACGTAACCGCCGCGAAATCGAAGTTGTATTTTGAGGTGGATGTGAATCCATCCGGATCTGTAACACTAGTCGGATACGCAAACGTGCCGCGCAAAACATTGTCGGAGAACGAATCGGAGTTGCTGATGAGCGTTTCATGATCCGAAGCGTCCTTCGTAGAAACGACACCTCCGGCCCGGTTGTACTTGGTGCTGGTACTGGTAGATTCGACAATACTTACGTTGTGACGGACCACTTTCGTCAGGTTTGCCCGGCCAACGAAGTTCGCGGAATAACCGGCCGCATCGTGTTGCACCGTCGGCACTTCAGTGGAGACAAACCCCACGGCCTCGTCGTAAACAAACTCCTCCTTTGACTTCAGCACCGGAGTGGGTGCATTGACGTCTCCCTGGTAAAGCAGCTTTTCACTTGGTACACCGAGAATGCGACGATCGCTGTAGGCCGCATTGGTGTTGTAGTTGGTTCGAGTCGTGCGGAGCTTCGTCGTAGCATCGGCCTCATACTCGAACACATCACGCGGCAACCAGCAGCTTGTGCCGTTCGTAAACGTAAATTGCTGGTATCCGATCTCTGTGCGTGCGCGATTGCCTGCCTGGTCGTATATATTCATTTCCAGAACACGAGGATTCAACAAATACGAAACTGACGTATTGTCCTGTGTCCACGTTGTCACTGAACGGCGCTGAGTAACGCCACCGCTAACGGTATCCTTCAAAATAGGCAGCCCGCGACTCCATCCAGTTGTCGTGCCTGCCGTGCCCACAAAATAGATCTTGGTTATAGTGCCGTCCGGCGTCGTCACCTGTGCGCGCACTCCGGTGCGTTGCGTATTGTCAGGCATGGTCCAGGTATCACTCACGGGAACGATAAAGGAAGTTGTCACCTCTTCGTTGGTAGCAGTCGTTCCGTCAGTGTCGCCGTTCCAATACTTTGCCCAATCTTTCCGCGCCGTAAAGCGTGGACAATCCTGATGCGCAGTGGCTCCGGTTTGGGGCAGATCGTATGAGGTATAGTTAATCGGCAGATTATCAGAACCGAGTTTTGTGATCTTCCATACCTGGCCCCAAGTGCTGTAACTGAAATCGTAATGCGAGTCGTCCGGCAGTGTTACCTTTGACAGCGTCTTAACCTGCATAGTGTCAGCCGGACCAAAAACCACCAGACTGCCGAAGTTGGTGTCAATCGTCGTGTTGGTGTATTCGAACCTCGCCCAGTAATGCGTTACCGCACCGTTCCAGAGCTGTTTGATCTGAGTTAGCCAGCCATTCACGTCGTAAACAAAATCAATGGAGCGCCCGAGTGTGTCGATCACCTCATCGATTCGTCCGGCAACCGTGTAGTTGACGGTGATGTAGTTGCCGTTACGGTCCTTGATCTTAGTGCACTGGTATTGGGTGCCTTTAAGTTCGTAGGTCATTTGCGTGCCGTCGCTCGTACGCAGCGTGAAAGGCGAGGACGTGGTATCCAATAGCACGTGCGATGAATCCGCCGCCTGCCAAAGCGTCGCGCCGGCACCGGAAGTACTGACTTGTCTGAGTTCTATGCGACTGCCATCGGTGCCGATCAGCAGGTATGCATTTTTGCCAACCTCATTATTGAAATAGGAAGGCTGTTGGATGACCGGAAAGCCCAACCGAAAGCCGGGACCAGGAAAACCATTGTCGTCATCGAAGGAGATACTGCTGCCGACTTTGGTCCACACCAGCGAGTTGTATGAGAGCGTAAGACCAAGATTCATACCCGCACGTCCGGGCAGGGAGACTAGCGGCAGGTTCCAGTTGAAATTGCGCGACAGCGGATTCTCACCGCCGCCGCCAGTCTCGTTCAGCGGATCCAGACGCGCACTTGACGTGTCGGGATCGAATGGACCGGAACTGTTGCTACTGCCACGCGTAGACCTAACTTGTAACTCATCGATGTGAGCTCCCTTGATCAAGGTGGTTCCGGCCACTAGCGTAGGATCCGTATAAGCTGCAACCGAGATACCCAGCACACTCAGCCCTTCACCCAGGCGAGTGCGCAACTCTTGCACGTCGTTCGCCATGATCAGCTGATTAGTTAGATCGCTGCGCGTCCACGTGGCCGCGCTCAGCCCCGCTACTGTTCGCACTGCATTGATGGCCGTTCTGATGTCGTAGATGTGCTGCTTCTTTACAACATTTCCCACCAATCCTGCGCCGTTGAACTCGAAAGAGGTAGCTGTGCCCAACGCCATCGTGCTCGGCACCGAAGGTACACCTCCGCTAGTTACCGCCCGCACTCGATAAAGGTACGCTTGATCGGTTGTCACACTGGTGTCCTGAAAAGTAGTGCCTGCCGCGTTTGCCCGGAAGAGAAATGGCCCGGCGATGTTCTGACTGCGCTCGATCTCGTAGTGGTCCACACTACCGGCCGGCGCGGTCCAACTCAGGCTGATAGACGTATCCGCCGCTGCGGTTACTGCGAGATTCGTAGGCGCATCGATGAAGGGCGGCGCAGGCGAGAGGTAGGCCGTAACCGGTTGATACGTACTGATCGGTTCTGCCGGCTCGGAACGCACAATCTCAGACATCCACGCTCCAATAGCAGCAACCGTGGTCCGCACGCTTCCGTAGAACTGCAACGGCAGCGACTGCTGAACGGGACTGAGAGTTTTTCGACTGCTCGTGGCGAAAGTTCGACCGCTCGTCCCAGGAAGAGCGGCAATCAGCAGCGACAGCACGACCAGCACGGCAATCAGCCGCACACGATTTCGTAACGACACTAACAAAACGCGTCGCGATCGCGAACGAAGATCAAGAGCGCCTCTCATGATGATTCTCTCCAGGCTGTATTGAGCGAAGTTGAAGTTGGTTATTGCAGACTCAGCAGCACGAGTATCTCGCCTGTTCCTGTGGCCAACGGCTCGAGCGCTTTGCCGATCAATGTTCCGGGACGGTGTATTCGCACGCCGCCGATTTCCACGGCCACCGATTTCATCGCCACACCTTCTCGATCGCTCGTCACCAGCAAGTCGCCGATCTGGATTGGTCCATTCGTGGCGTCGACCTTAACTTTTACGCGACCCGTAGTTGCTACGAGCACGCGTCCCTCGCCTGCTTCACCCAGCGCCAATCCGGGTTGTTGGGAGATAACGCCGGCCACGCGACTGTCGTACGCCTGGGTCGCCGCAACTACTTGATTCGATCTGGCGGTGTCGAGAACTACTACCGTTCCGAATGCCAACTGCTGCGGTGAGTCAACCCACTCGGCCACATCCTGGTACTTCGCGTTTATAGTTCCCGTCGCGGTAAGGTTGCCTGTAACTTTGACATTGCCCGTCACGTCCAGCTTTTCGGTTGGCGACGTGTTGCCGATGCCTACTTTCCCGTTGGCTTGAGCAGAAATAACAGACGTACCACCATTGCTACCCTCAACAGCAAACACTGGTATGTCACCCGATCCACTGCTGCGCAATCTTAGAACCCTGCCGAAACCACCAGTGTTTCCGAGGGTTGAGGTGAAGTTGGTGTTGTCGGAGGCGTTGATGTTTAAGTGAGGGGCACTGCCGTTGATCGTCGTCGCTCCCGCCGTCAAATAATTTGTTGACGCTGTGCCGATCAGCAGAATGCCATTCTGCGACCCGGCTTGACCGCCTGCAGTGGAGTCGATCTGGACTGTGTACACACCGTTCTGCACCGGACCAACTATTGTCAGTCGACTCGTAGGATTAGACGTGCCGACACCAACGTTCCCCGAGTTCGAATTGTTGATGTTATTGCCGTTTGTGGTCCATTGCGCGGCGACCGGCATGGCTGACAACGCCAGCAGTAATCCAGCAGAAAGGATTATCGCAGCGCGTCCCACGTTGAGTTTGACTCGTTGGCCCAGTGATTCAAGAAGTGTCATCGTCTTTTATTCCTTTCAGATAAGTTGCGGGCAGTGCAGAGACACAAAGCCATCGTTGCGCGAGGTGCGAGACCTCATGCAGTTGAAAGTGGTTTACAGACACTGAACCCTAGAGATTGGGATCCAACCTTGTACCCACCCGTTTGAATTGTCCTGGGCTGAGAGTTACGGTTCGCTAACTAGAACAGCGGTTGATCGAACGTCGCATAAAGACTCTTGAGAGAGTCGGGGTTGAGTTTCGGGAGACTGTAACGAGCGGGCGAACTTTATCCACACTATTGGATCATGTCAAGAACCAATTTGACCTATTCCAAATCGATCGAGCAAAGAGTAATGCCATCCACTAATTGTGATTCTTGAGGCCGGGAATTGTGCCGCGCCGATCCGGAACGGGGCGGCGTTCGTAGCCCCAGATCCCATCAATCCGTTCGGTTCCGGTGGTCTTGTCGAGGCCTTCGCAGACCATGCGAAACGCCTCGACCGCTCCCGGAAGGACAATGATGTGTCCGTGCTCGTCGCGTGGCATTTGCCAACGCGATTCATGAAACGTTCCCAGCTCGAGCATGCCCTCGCGAAGAAAACGGTAAAGACCACGAAGTCGAAACAAGACCGCCAGCAGTCCGCACGTGGTGAAGTAGGAATACGGCGTGATCTCGCCTAAACAATGCCGGAGTTCATCTTCGTTATCGACACAGCTAACTTGCGCGGTTAAGTCGTCATCAGCGCGGCGCGCGCGCGACACTATCGCGTGTGGGCGCAAGTCGATGAATCCCCGATCGCAAATATGGAAGTCGCGGAATGTTTCGTAGGAACATGGCGTTCTGAGTTGCTGATGCCGTTCGTGAAACCACTTATCGACGGTGTCGCTCTCTCCCATCAGCAGATTTAGCGGTGCAACAAAATACCCGCAGCGCAGGAACGATTCTCGTCGTCGATCGAAAACGATCGGCGAACCCAGTGAAGGAATCAACCAGACCGATGAGAGCACTCTTCGCAGCACCATTTGCACGGCCAGATCTTTATTCCTGAACAGGCTGCGTCTCATCTGTGGCCGCAGTGCGAGCAAATCCTCGGGACTGTCAGCGGAAACTAAAACGGCGAGATCCTCCGCGGTGCTGCTCAGGCTCCAGGTCTCGATGTCTTCAAAGGTCAACGCGCGCGATCGTTCGACAAAGAACCGGGCGGGATCGAAATTGTCAGGATCGACATAAGGATCCAACGCATCAAGATCGAGCGTGCGCAATCGATGCAAAAGGATCAGAAGCGCGAGCGTGTGAAGTTCACCCTGGTGTTTTGACGAACCAAGATCTTGCAGCGCCATGGGTTCCAGTCCGGTCAACTGCATTTCCATCAGCGCGGGCTGACGCAGAAAGTCGAACACCTGGCGGGAGTTGTCGGTTTCGGTGTAATAGCAGATGCCGTCCTTGAACCACGGCGCCACCGGATCGTCGCCGAACAATCCAACGCTGGCGACCACCTGGCCCAACTCGCTCGCCGACGCAACTCGCATCGTACGATACAGAGCTTCGGCATTCGCGACGCTGAAGAAACCGTTCTCGCCACTGCGTAGCGTGTACCGCGGCTTAAACTCCACGCCTTCGTCAAACTGCAGCACTTCATGACTCGGATGAGTCAATCGCACGGTGACCGGCTGGTGAACGCTGGCAAACTGTCGACCCGGCACTGGTCCACTCGCTCGTTTACTCGCTTTTGCTTCGCGCGGAAGGGTCTTCTTTGAACCCGGAAACAACTCACGCTCGTAGTCGAAGAGCGCGCGTGAGATTTGAGTGTGCAGCGGGACCCTTTCACGAATACGAATCTCATCGATGCCGATCGCCGCGGCTGTCACCATCGTTTTCAGCCCGCTGGTGGCGTAGAGAGTTGTTAACTCCTCTGCGAAGCGATGCTTCTCGAGTAACGCCTGGTCCTGTGCGGCGTGCGCGAAACCCAGACGAATGAACTTCTGCGAGCCATCGACGTCGTACATCCCGCCGACGCCCGTTGTGTGAGCAACGATGACGTTGTCCGCAAGCGTGTCCTGCACGTTTTTGAAATCGTCGCGTAGCGCTTCAACGAATCGATGTTTTAACGTCTCGAGATCGGACTCGCCGACACCGGCGACGTACCGCGAAAGCAAGTCAATCGCGTCGTGGTGGTAAGCGATAAGACTCGGAATCGGTATGCCGATGATCACGGAACGATAAGGCTTGTGACTGCGGGCCGTAAGAAACCTCTCGGCATAGCGCTTCAGAAACCGGCTTATCGGAAGTGATTCCTTCAACGCACTCGACAAGACGTCGACGACGCTTTCGGCCGGCAATCCTAAACGCGCCCGAAACTCTGCGATTACTTTTTCAATCGCTTCTGCCCGTGCCTCGGGTGCTAACCGGAGTGACGCGCTGATCTCTTCCAGTAACGAAACATTAAAACGCTCCAGAGCTATAAAAGCGCCGTAGTGCGTCATGTAACCGGAGCGGATTCGTTCCGGCTTGTTCTCAGGACCGTAAATGGATTCGAGAGCGCGAAACAGCCGTTTCGTGAACCATGAGATCTCGTCTTCGCTGCGACCGGTCGCCAGGAGGATCGGCACTTCGTCCGGGTCCGGATTTGTGATGGAGAACATCTCCGCGTACATCGACAACATTTGCAGCAGAGATGCACCGCCGACGGCGCCGGTGCCGCCAATGAAAGCGTGGGCTGCGTTGTAATGGTCGTGCGCCCGAGCGGCGCCGAGCAGAACTGGTCCAAGTCGTCTCTTTTTATACATTGGTTTGCAAAAGTGGGAAGCAATTTCAGTTTGTATCGCGCAACAACTGCTCAACGACGCCCACAAACAGCTTGGACATAACAAAATAGCGCAGTCCTGAGTCATCGTTAAGGTGAAAGTTTGGCTGCCCTTCGCTAAGCAATCTCAGAGCCTTAGGAAACGATGCCTTATCAAGACCAAACAGGAATTGCTTCGCCTCGCTGACTGATCTGCAGCTTGAGACATCGATTTGTTCTGACCACAGAATGCGCGAACCTGTATCAATGCCGCC